>NZ_JBMDWE010000010.1:0-106003 GCF_053579655.1 Gelidibacter sp.
CAAGAGAAGAATCTTTCTTAATTAATTCAGATCTGTAGTCTATCCTCTATTGTCTATTTTCTTTCATCTGTTTCACTCCAATCTCTAAATAAGAATAAAGAACAAAGACAAGAGAAGAATCTGTCTTAATTGATAAAAATCTTTAGTCTATAAGCTTTTGTCTATCCTCTATTATCTATTTTCTTTCATCTGTTTCACTCCAATCTCTAAATAAGAACAAAGAATAAAGAACACAGACAAGAGAAGAATCTGTCTTAATTAATTTAGATCAGTAGTCTATCCTCTATTATCTATTTTATTTCATCTGTTTCACTCCAATCTCTAAATAAGAACAAAGAATAAAGAACAAAGACAAGAGAAGAGTCTGTCTTAATTAATGCAAATCTTTAGTCTATAATCTTTTGTCTATCCTCTATTATCTATTTTATTTCATCTGTTTTATTCCAACCTAATCTTATATTTCTTCACACTCAATGCAATAAATAATACCGTCATTCCCAATAAAATCAAGGTTTCTTTCCATATGAATTGCAATCCCACACCTTTAAGCATGATCGCTTTAAGGATGATAATGAACCATTTGGCAGGAATTATGTTACTAATGACTTGAAGTGGAATAGGCATACTCGAAATAGGGAAAATAAATCCGGATAATAATATCACGGGAAGCATCAATCCCATTAATGAAATCATCATGGCAGCTTGTTGGGTCGTCGCAATTGTTGAGATTAATATGCCTAATGACAAAGAGGTGATGATGAACAATACACTTTCCATAGCCAATAAAAACAGACTTCCTTGAACAGGCATATTAAAGATGAAAATGCTCAACATGACAATGATAGTCGCATTGATAATCGATAAAAATATATAGGGAAACACTTTTCCTACAATCACTTGAAATGGTTTTAAGGGCGATACTAAAAGGATTTCCATGGTGCCCAATTCCTTTTCCCGTGTGATGGAAATGGAGGTCATCATTGCCGAAACCAACATTAAAATAATGGTCATCACACCGGGAACAAACATATACACGCTTTTTAATTCTGGATTATAAACCATGCGTGTTTGTGGAACTATTTGATAAGCAATCGTAATATCCTTGTTCAATTCCTTTTGATATTGTTGGAGGATGGCATTTATGTAATTGGTAATCGTATTCGCGGTATTTGGATCAGTGGCATCGGTAATAATTTGGATGGTTGCTTTGTGTTCTTTGATGAGGTTTTTGCTGAAATCCTTTTCGAAATTTAAAACGGCTTTGACCTGTCCTTTTTGAAACACCGTAGCGATATTCGCTTCACGTGTGATCATTTGTTTGATACTGAAATATTTTGAAGCCGCGATTTTATTAATAATTTCTTCAGTAGTGGCATCTTTTGAATGGTCTAAAATAGCGATATCCACGTTATTGATTTCATTGGTAATCGCAAAACCAAACAGCAAAATTTGGGCAATCGGCATTCCGAAGAGAATAAACAATGAGCGTTTATCCCTAAAAATATGGTAGAATTCCTTTTGTATAAAACCCTTGAATCTTTTCATCTTCAGTCCCTGCGAAGGCGGGGATCTCTATTTAGAACTATTATTATTTGCCTCTGAAAGCACTCCCAAATTCAGGGGTCGCTTTTGGTTATGTCACTTTATTTTTGTTTCTTATTAGTTTGATTCTAGTTTGTTATGTCTGTTTAGTTCAACTAATTGTTTAATTGGAATTGTTCTGTAAATTGGAATTGCAAACTCCTTTTATCCACGTGCCAACTTCAAAAACACCTCATTCATACTATCCAAATCAAACTGTTCTTTTAGTTTTTTCGGCGTATCCAAAGCTTCAATTTTTCCGTTGACCATGATGGAAACGCGGTCGCAATATTCGGCTTCATCCATATAATGTGTGGTCACAAAAACGGTCGTACCTTGATTGGCGGCTTTGTAGATCAGTTCCCAAAATTGACGTCTGGTTATCGGGTCGACACCTCCTGTGGGTTCATCTAAAAACACGATTTTAGGATCATGAATTAAAGCCACAGAAAACGATAATTTTTGTTTCCAGCCCAATGGTAAATCGCCTACTAAAGTATATGCAACATTTTCGAGTCCTAGTTCTTTAAGTAATGCATCCGATTTTTCTTTGATGCTCTTTCTGGATAACCCATAAACACCACCAAAAAATGTGATATTTTCTTTAACGGTTAAATCATTATACAAGCCAAATTTCTGACTCATATAACCAATGTTCTTCTTGATGTCTTCGGCTTGAGTAAACACATCAAATCCGGCGATTGTCGCCTTTCCAAAGGTTGGCGTGGAAATGCCGATCAGCATTTTAATGGCCGTCGTTTTTCCTGCGCCATTGGCACCAAGAAATCCAAAGATCTCTCCTTTTTCAATGTCAAAAGTAATGGCGTCAACCGCCGTAAAATCGCCAAACATTTTGGTTAAACCTTCTACCTGTATGACTTTGTTGTTGTTCATATTTATTTCCCACGAAAGTGGTAATCTTATTGATTTACTTGAGTTTATCGGTCTCATGTTTAATTAAAAACATGTGCTTTAGCTTCTAAAAATTTTTGACACGAATTTCACGAATTCCCACAAATTCATTCGTTCCCTGAAAATGCTGACATGAGCTCTATACTATAAATTTCACCAATAAACAGCCTTTCAGTCTGCTTTAAAACCTGATGTTTCAGTCTATTGTGATTTGTTTTATTTCTACAAAATTTTTAAAACCTCACAGATCTTTCTGTTTTGTCTCATCGTCTGCAGTCGAGATGTCGCTTTTTAGGAGTTTTTTTTAAGTTCAGTTTGATATTCTTGTTTTCGCCAATTCCATAAAAACATCTTCAATAGTAGCTTCGGTCTTTTCGATTTGAATTTCTAAAAGTTTTTTTGACTCTAGATATTCACGTAATTCCTTCGGATTAAAATCGGCTCTTTTATCGGTATAATGCACAAATTCGCCAAAAGGATAGGCACTATGGTTGAATTCGTAAGCCTTTAAACTAGTGATCAGTTGATACGTATTATTCGCACGAACCTTGTAAATTGATTTTGGATAATTCTTTACAATAGCTTCAGGCGTGTTAATCTCCAAGATTTTTCCATCTTGAATAAGCGCCACGCGATCGCAAAGCTCGGCTTCATCCATATAAGGAGTGGATACCAAAATGGTAATGTCCTTTTGTTGCAGGCGTTTTAGCATTTCCCAAAATTCCTTTCGAGATACTGGGTCAACGCCTGTGGTGGGTTCATCTAAAAACAACACTTTTGGTTTGTGAATCAGGGCACAACACAAAGCCAATTTCTGTTTCATACCGCCAGACAGTTTACCAGCCCGACGATCTTTAAAAGGTTCAATTTGGACATAGATATCTTTTATCAAATCGTAGTTTTCTTCGATGGTTGTTCCGAAAATAGTAGCGAAAAAATTTAGGTTTTCAGCAACGGTCAAATCTTGATATAACGAAAATCTGCCAGGCATATACCCAATAGTATTCCGGATTTCTTTGTAATCTGTCAGCACATCAAAACCAGCAACGGTTGCTGTTCCTTCATCAGCAATCAACAATGTGGTCAGAACTCTGAAGAGCGTTGTTTTACCGGCGCCATCAGGTCCTATAAGCCCGAAAAGCTCCCCAGGTTTTACCTCAAAGGAAATGTTCTGTAAAGCTTTTACGGTTTTATAGGACTTTGATATATTGGCTACCGTGATACTCATTTATTTGAAATAATCAGAATATAGGTTTACGTTTTCTTCAATACTGTGCTTGATTTTTGAAGCTTCCTCAAGTGATTGTGTTTTTGAAAGTGCTTCAATTTTAGCCATTAATGGTAAAAGCCAAACATGCAGATTATCATGTGAAGGGCCTTTCATTGTACAATTTTTTACAACATAATTTTTGTCGTTATTGAGTTGTTCTGCTAATTTGTAGTAGTCTTCCAATGTTTTGGTCGGCTGTGTTTTGAGAAGGTTTTGCATTTTTTTAACGCCCTCATTAGTTTCTGGATTGGCTTCCCATTTGGCGCCATTGTTCGTTTCCATTTCAGAGGGCCAGTTGTTGCCTAGTCCATCATCACTTAAATGGTGGTCGTCATTATGATCATCGTGCGAAGCTGCTTCAACTTCTTGATGTGAGCTGTGATCTATTGCATTTTCTGCTTTTTTATTGTCGTTGCATCCCGTAAAAATGAATGCTAACATGGCGGTTGATAAGAGTGCTTTTTTCATAATAGTAATTTTAAAGGGGTTGATTGTAATCGTTTTTATTTAGTTTGACTTTTCATTTTTTTGAATCCATAGTTCTGCCGGCATTCCTATTTTTAAGCTGCCATCGTTAACGACCTCTACTTTTACGGAATATACCAATGCGATGCGTTCTTCTTTGGTTTGGATGATTTTCGGTGTAAATTCTGCTTCCGAAGCTATCCAACTAATTTTTCCTTTATAGGATTTCATGGCGTCGGCGTCGTCAATTTTCACGGTCACTTCTTGTCCGATAATTATATTTGACAATTGGGTTTCATTGATATAGACGCGTAATTGCATCGTCCTTAAATCGGCAATTTTATAAAGTGGTTTTCCAAAAACAGTAATTTCATTGGGTTCGGCATATTTGGATAATACCGTACCATTTATCGGATTGATGATTTTGCTTTTCTGGATTTGGTCATCAAGTTGTTTTAATTGCACGTCAATACTTTTTAATTCGTTGACCACAGGTGCATTTTGAAATTCAACACTGATAATTTGGTTTTTGATCACATCGATTTCCCCTTGAACATCATCCAATTGTTTTTGAGTTCCGGCATTGTCTTTTATCAGATTTTCAGTTCGTGATTTGTTGGTGTTCGCTGTTTTTAATTTGGCATTCAGCACGTTAATTTGAGATAATACGCCTTTTGATTTTGAGCTCACGACTGCTTTTGAAACTTCCAGTTGTTCGCGTTTTAATGCCAATGGAATGGTGTCGATATACCCTATAAATTGATTTTTTTCGAGTTTGTCGCCTTCGTTGATATCAAATTGCATCAGTTTTCCGTTGTTTTCGGCAGAGATGGTTATTTCGGTAGCTTCAAAATTTCCGTAACCGTCTGCTTTTCCGTTCGAATTGTTACAGGATAACAAGCTGGTAGTTATGATGCTTAGTGCTAGAATATAAAGATGGCTTTTCATTTGTTCTTATTTGTTTTCCGCTGATTTCGATGATTTAGCTGGATTCTTTCTGCGACCATCTGCACGATCTGCGGACATATTCTTATTGCCCATTAATGACCTTGTAATTTGCTTTGGCCAGTTGTAACTGAATCTTATGTTTTATCAGGGTGTTTTCATCTTCATATAAATTAGTGAGTTCAGTGATGTAGGCCGATGATGTGATGACTCCGTTTTTGAGTTGTGAATCGGCTGCCATAAGAACTTCATTTCTGAGATTGATGATTTCCATATCGGAGGCAATGAATCTTTCAATTTTATCGATCTCTTTTTGCTGTTGATTCAATTCGATATTGGTGTTCAACTTAAAGGTTTCGGTCTCCGTATCAATGATGTCTTTGTTGATGGATAAGGATTCGCGCTGTTTTTTATTGGCATTCCAATCGAATACATTCCAATTGAATTTAACGCCCACAGTGTAAAAGGACTGGAAGGAATTATCGAGCATGTTCAAACCTGGGTTCCCATAGCCACCAGTGGCGAAGCCTAGAATTTTCGGCGAGTTCTGTCTGGCTATCAAAGCTTCGTTACTTTCGATTTCTTCTTTTTTAAGTTGAAATAATGCTAATTCTGGTCGGTTCAAGTCGGTTTTCAACTCCGTTTCCATCAACGGATTTTGAAAGATGGTTGAAGTATTCAACACTTGACCAATAAGTTGTGAGAGTGTTTCGATGATTGCGGTTTTGTTGCTTTCAACTTCACTGAATTGTTGGTTCAGTTTTAAAAGTTCAGCTTCAAGGATTTTATCTGATGCAGGTAAAAGCACACCATACGTGATGCCGGATTTCACTTCCTGTAACTTAGCTTGTAATTGCTCACGTTTCGCTTTTAATAATAAATCTGTTTCCTGTGCTAATAAAATGGAAAAATAAAGCTGATTGATCTTTTGTTTGAGTTGATAAAGGTTGACTTCAATTTGTTTCTGTTTGGACTTCAGTTGTGCAGATTTCAGATTCAAAGATGCGTCCGTTGCGCCGCCATTATAAATAAGTTGATTCACTGATAGTGTAGCGCGATATTGGTCTTTATTTGGTGGTGCGATGCCAGTATTTGGAATGGGGATTTCAATCACATCTGACTGATAGGTGGCTTGTGCATCCATATTTAACTGAGGCAGTTTTGCCTTGGAAATAACCTCTTGTTCCAATTTGTTTTGTGCATCGAGCAATTGCGATTGTTTGGCCAAAGGGTAGTTGGCAGTCGCAAGTTCATAACATTCCTGAAGTGTTAGGGTTTGTTGTGAAACCATGGTTGTGGTCATTAATCCTATCAAAATGATGATTATGCGTTTCATCCTAGGTGCGTTTTATGGAATTGATAATAAAATCGGCAACTTCTGTTTTACGACGTTCTACAAATTCTTTATAGGTTTTTTCATCTTTGTCTGTAAATGCCTTGACCAACGGTTTTCCTAAAAATGGAAAGATATTAAGGGCAATGATATTGACGAACAACTGTTCCGCATCTATCGGATTTATAAGGCCTTGATTAATTTCGGCATCTACTTTGGCTTTAAATTTTTCGAGATTCGGAAATCCTGTATTTTCTTTCAGTTTTAGAACGAAATCTTCGTTTCTGTTGAGCTCTTGAATGATAAAATTTGGCAAATAGGGATGCTTCATCATAAAAGTGGTATAGTTAAATGTGAAACTTCTGATCTTGTCTTCAATGGAGGAATCATCGTTTAAAATAATATTCAATTGGGGTGCCAACAGTGAAAAGGCATTCTTGAAAACAGCTTCAAAAAGGAGTTGCTTGCTTCTGTAGTAGTAGTGAAGCATGGCTTTGTTGATTCCGGCGACATCGGCGATTTCTTGCATTCGTGCGCCTTCCATGCCTTTGGATTGAAATACGTCTTTGGCAGCGTCCAAGATTTGTTGTTCCGTCGTGGCTTCTTTCTCTTGTTTCATATCAACCATAAAGTTTAACCATATGGTTGACAAATATATAAAAAAATAATCAAAAGGTTTTCAGTTTGATCACTTATTTGGTCTTAACTATTATTAGGGCGCTTATCCAATTTATTTATTATCAGCTTGATAACTACCAATCCAATAGCGCCGCCCAGTAATGAAACCAATATGTTAACGGTAAATAAAAGAGGGTTAACTGCTCCAGTCTGCATGATTGCCATAGGTCCAAAGCCGAGTCTTCCGAAGACTTTGATGAAGAAGATGCTACCGAAAACTCCTGAAATGGTGTTCCCCGTAAAACCCATGGTGTACGTTTTATTTAGCACAGCCAACAAATTAGCTCCGAACATTCCAATAAAGATGCTGATGATTGCAATTAAGGTGTCGGTCATGGGATAAATGCATTAATGATCTCCATAACCAATGTCATCCATTTTACCTTTAAAAACACGATACTGAACAAACATATAAACAGCAACTAAAATTGCAGCAATTACAAACCAATATACTCCCACTGATAGGCCATAGTCATGGGCAGCAGTATTGTATAAGGTTAACGACGGATTGACATTATTAGTAGAGGGCAATACTTTGGGGAATATGGAGGTTACTGTGGATGTTAAGCCTCCAAACAAAAATAGTGACGAAAACAGAAATCCTAAACCGTGTTTTTTGAATTTTTTTACTTTAAACAAGCCCAAAAGCCCGGTAAACGTAATGATCGGAAAAATGAAGAGCCAAGGATGTGCAATAAAGTTATGGAATGGATGTGGTTCTATAATATGCCAAATCAACAGTGAAATTATTACCAAACCCAACAATACAAAATTCAAGTGGAACACAACTTTTTTTAGCTTGTCGTTTAAGTCGGCATTGGTTTTAAAAATGATCCAGTTTGCCCCATGGATGGCCAATGCTACCACACCGATGACCCCAAGTAATAAGGTAAACCAATCAATCACCCCCAAATGTTCGGCGTGCGGACTAAAACTTGAATTCCATAATGGCAAAAAGAAATAATGTGCTTCATGAGCGGAAACCCCATCGGTAACCATGCCTAAATTGACGCCTCTCACAATGTTCCCCAATGCAATCCCGAAGAATAAGGCCAATAACAAACTTGCGACTCCAAAGGCTTTGTCCCAAATGGCCTCCCACATTCTGTTTTTTATTTGTCCTCGTAATTCCAGCCCGATGGCCCGAAAAATAAGCAGCCATAAAATCAGGATTAGTGGCAAATAAAAACCACTGAAAGCGGAAGCGTATAGGGTTGGAAATGCAAAAAACAGAACACCTCCAACGGCTATGAGCCAAACTTCATTAGCATCCCAAAACGGACCAATGGCATTAGTGATGGCTTTTTTATCCTTTTCAGTCTTAGCGAAAAACAGATGAATAATCCCTGCGCCAAAATCGTAACCATCTAAAATAACATAAATGGTTAACATGGTCATTAAAACGATATACCAGAATAATTCCATAGTTAGAGCTGTGTTGAGGTTTCGGGTCCTTTGTTAATGATTTTTCCTGCCAGCATTAAGAACAATAATCCCAATAAGAGATAAAGCCCAATAAAGCCAAGCAAGGTAAATAAGGTGTTTCCAGAGGAAACGGTGGGCGAGATGCCATCAGCAGTGCGCAAAAGATTGTACACGAGCCAAGGTTGTCGGCCCAATTCGGCGGTGTACCAGCCGGTCGTATTGGCTATATACGGGAATGGGAGCATAAATAACAATGCCCATAAAATCCATTTGGTGGTATACAATTTTTTCCGGAAGAGTTGGACACTCGCGATAAGCATAAGACCAATAAAAATAGTGCCCAATCCGACCATGATATGATAGGAATAATATAAGCCTGGAATGTTGATTGGATACACCCTCGGATCAAATTCGTTCAAACCTTTAATCTGTGCATCCCATCTTTGGTAGGTTAGAAAGCTCAGCACATTAGGTACCGCGATTTTATTATCGAGTTTTTTGTTGACCATATCCGGTTGACCGATGAGAATAATTTCTGCGCCTCCATCTTCAGTTTTAAAAATTCCTTCCATGGCAGCAAAGGTCACCGGTTGATGTGTGGCAACGTTTTTAGCGATCCAATCTCCTGTTGGAAAAGCAACCAAGAGGCTCGAAATCAATCCGAAAATGACGCCTGTTTTTACAAAAAGTTTTCCAGACTCGCTGTGTTTATTGTTCAATAAATAGAAGGCACCAATAGAGGCCACGACGAAAGAAGACGTAATAACAGAGCCCATCTGATTATGTAAAAAAGAAGGCATCAGCCATGGATTGGAGAACAAGGCGCCAAAATTAGTGAGCACAAACCTTCCGTTTTCCAAAATTTCATAACCCACTGGATATTGCATCCATGAATGGGTGGCGATAATGAGGTAGCCACTTGCCCAAGAGCCTAGAAACACGAGAAAACCGGTTAGGAAATGGAGTTTTTGACCCAATAGTTTTTCACCAAATAAAAAGAGGCCTAAGAAAGACGACTCCAAGAAAAATGAGAACATCCCTTCCATGGCAAGAGTTTGACCGATAATCCCACCGGTCATCTCAGAAAACTTTGCCCAATTGGTTCCAAATTGAAATTCCATGGGAATTCCCGTAACCACGCCCATTGCAAAATTGAGTGCAAAGATCTTCATCCAAAATTTAGCAGCATCGTTATATGTCTCAGTTTTGGTCCTTAAAAATTTCCATTTAAAATAGACAATCATTAAGGATAGTCCCATGGTCAACTGCGGAAATAAATAGTGGAACGTGATCGTAAACGCAAATTGCATTCGATCATAAAAGAGCATATCTTCCATGCTATCAATGTTTTATTGAGTTCCTCAAAATTAATCTATTGAAGGATTAATTCAGGTAAGATTTGTCGCAAAAAAAAAGAAAAGATGCTTTAAAAACATCTTTTCTTTTAATATCTCACTAATCATCTAAATTATCGAAACATTAGCATATGTTTCAATAAACTCTGAATTTCAGTTTTGACTTTTAAGAAATCAGGACTGAAATTTCGGTTTTAAAGATTTTTCTTGGCTAAATACCAATCTACTTTTTCCAGTGAATCATCTGCTAATCGTGCATTCAATTCATCTAAGGTTTTTGGTGGGCCAACAATAACTTTATCTCCTTTTTTCCAATCTAATGGCATGGCTACTTTATGCTCGTCTGAAATTTGCATGGCTTCAAGAACACGTAAGATTTCATTCATATTACGACCCACATTTAATGGATAGTACATGATCAATCTGATTTTTTTACTTGGATCTATAAAAAAGACGGCACGAACCGCAGCGGTTTCACTTTCATTAGGTTGTAACATCCCGTAAAGCTTCGCTACGTTCATATCGATATCGGCAATGATTGGAAAGTCGAAGTAAACCCCTGTGTTTTCTCTTACATTTTGAACCCAGCCTAAATGGGCGTGGATACTGTCAATACTTAATCCTAAAAGTTCAGTGTTTAAAGCGTCAAACTCAGATTTTCTAGAAGCAAATCCACTCAATTCTGTTGTACAAACTGGCGTGAAATCGGCCGGATGGGAGAACATAACAATCCATTTGTCTTTGGCGAAATCTGAAAGTTTTATTTTCCCTTTTGTGGTAACGGCTTCAAAGTCTGGAGCCATATCGCCGATTCTTGGCATTGAGTTTACTTGCTGTAATTCTAAATTTTTTTCCATAATAATAAATTTTAACAATTAATTTTAATCTTGTATAAATTTAAGAAATACTTGTGGGACATACAGTAGCAAAGTTTACAAATTACTGTTGTACTATAAATTCCATATAGAAAATGAAGATGGCCATGGCGAAAATAAAATACCCAAAGCCCTTTTTCAGTTTATCACCATCGATAAAACTCCCTAGATAGCTGCCGATAAAAATCCCGACAAAGGAAAGGCCTGTAAAGACCATTAAGAAAGACCAATCAATGCTCATCCTTAAGGCATCTCCCAAAAAGAAGCCAAGCACAGATTTGAAGGCTATAATAATTAAAGAGGTGCCAACAGCCACTTTCATGTCTACATTTGCTAATAATACAAGCGCAGGTATAATTAAAAATCCGCCACCAGCGCCAATCATTCCTGTAATAGCGCCTACCACGAGTCCTTCAATCAATATCAAAGGATAATTATAGGTCACTTTTTCGTCGGGATGTATAGCCTTCTCTTTTCTTTGTTTGAGCATCGAAAATGCTGCGGGAATCATTAATACCGCAAAAAAACCGAACATTCCCATACGTCGGGTAAATTCGAAGTCTCCCACGGTAAAGAAAACATGGGGGAGAATCGGTATGACGAAGTAGCGTACCAGTGTGACTCCGATAATCGAAGGAATCCCAAATACAATGGCAGTCTTCCAATCGAC
Source organism: Gelidibacter sp. (assembly GCF_053579655.1). NCBI lineage: Bacteria > Pseudomonadati > Bacteroidota > Flavobacteriia > Flavobacteriales > Flavobacteriaceae > Gelidibacter > Gelidibacter sp. The sequence goes on from NZ_JBMDWE010000010.1 coordinate 11,510, forward strand.
ATAGCCTTTCATGTGTTGTTTTATGCCGCCAACCAATGAGCTAGCTCCCACAATGAATAAAGAATATGCGGTGGCTGCTTTTTCATCTATGGAGAATAAGTAGGCCAAAACAGGAACGGCCAAAATGGAGCCGCCGCCACCAATGAGCCCTAATGAGATGCCAATTGCCAAGGCACTTATATATCCGAAGACTTCTAGTAATTCCATACGCTTGTGTTATGGGCCAAAAATAGGGTGCTTAAATGTTATTTGCGGTAACATTGGTTACAAATCACCCATATTCATAATCCCTTTCCAATTGTTTCCATGTATTATGAGTTAAACGGTCAAGACAAGCTAATATTAAGAAGTCGACTTTTGTAGACCCTATGTATAGGTTTGCATTGGAGATTTAGCTTAGGAGGAAAGGATGTACTTTTGTGGTTGTGAGGTGTTTGAATGCGTTTGTGTCTATTATTATAGGTGTCAAAGATGTTATGTGATGGATAAAAAATAGAGCATTTTTAAATTTGTATTTCAAAATTACCGTACATTATTTCATTTTGAGTTGTATTTTTGGCAAATCATTTACCAAAATCCCGTACGATAGCTAACAAAAAACCTTGAGTTCGAGTTTTTAATTCTGAAATAACACTTTAATGTTGATTTATCGCTTTGTTTCGGACTAATATTTTATTTGCCTATATAACATGGACGCTATAATAAATTTACTTAGAGAACAATTCCAATTACCGCTTCAAAATCCTGTATTGATCTTTTCATTGATACTCTTTATTATTTTGTTGGCGCCCGTATTATTGCAGAGAATAAGAATTCCCGGAATTATTGGATTGATTATATCGGGAATTATCATTGGCCCCGCAGGTTTAAATATTTTGGAAAAAAGCCTTTTTGTTGACGTTTTTTCCACAATCGGTTTGCTTTACATCATGTTTATCGCCGGGTTGGAGTTAGATTTAAACGAATTCAAGGTCACTCGAAATAAGAGCTTGTTATTTGGTTTACTTACGTTTTCAATACCTCTTGCCGTTGGATTCCCCGTATGTCGGTATTTGTTAGGATTCGATTTTAATGCAAGTTTATTGACCTCAAGCATGTTTGCCACGCATACTTTAGTAACTTATCCTATAGTGAGCAAGTTGGGTCTAACAAAAAACGTGGCGGTTGCCATAACGGTAGGCGGAACGATTTTAACAGATACTGCCGTTCTTATTATGCTGGCCGTTATTTTAGGGTCTCACGATGGCGGACTCACCCAGGAATTTTGGATTCGTTTAGGAATCTCCTTAGTATTGTTTTCGGCGTTTATGTTTTTGGTCATTCCACGAATTGCAAAATGGTTTTTTAGAAAACTGGAGAGTGAAAAGCATTCGCATTATATCTTTGTGTTATCGGTAGTTTTCTTTTCCGCGTTTTTAGCTGAAATCGCAGGATTGGAGGCTATTATTGGCGCCTTCGTTGCCGGATTGGCACTTAATAAGTTGATCCCACATTCATCAGCCTTAATGAACCGTATTGAGTTTATTGGAAACTCGTTGTTTATTCCATTTTTCCTTATCAGTGTTGGGATGATAGTGGATATTAGTGTAATTATGAGTGGCCCAATGGCACTGATTATTGCAGGAACCTTAACGGTTGTCGCAATTTTCGGAAAATGGTTGGCAGCATTTTTGACCCAAATCATTTTTAGATTTTCAAAAGGCCAACGTAAATTGATTTTCGGATTGAGCAGTGCGCATGCCGCTGCCACATTAGCTGTTATTTTAGTAGGATATAAAGCAGGAATTCTAGATTCTAATATTTTAAACGGCACTGTGGTCTTGATTCTTGTGACCTGTATTATAGCATCATTTGCCACCGAAAGTGCAGTTAAGGATATCATTCGGAATTCTGATGAAGATGAGAATTTGAGTTTAGGTTCAGGCCCGGACCGAGAATCCATTCTTATTCCCATTGCAAACTTGATCAATATTGACAAAGTTTTAGATTTTGCAGTTTTAATAAAGGATAAAAAATCGAGCAATCCACTTTCTATATTGACGGTAGTTCCAAATACCGATGCAGCCGAAAAAACAATTATTAAGGCGAAACAAGGTCTAGAAAGGTTTATTAAGGAAACCACAGCCTCTGATACTCAAGCCAAAATAATCGCGACTATTGATCATAACCCAGCGAGTGGCATATCAAGGACCGCGAAGGAAATCATGGCTGATATTATTTTATTGGGTTGGCCTCAAAAAACAGGATTCTTGGATAAATTGATTGGGGATAAAATGGAAAGTATCCTTGAAAACACCGATAAAACACTCTTTATATGTGACTTTCAAATGCCATTGGTAAATCACAAAAGATTATTTGTGATTGCACCTCCAAACGCAGAATTTGAAGAAGGTTTTGCGCATTGGGTTAATAAAATCGCCAAATTATCTGTAGAGTTATCCTTGCCAATCACTCTGAATTGTACAGAAGAAACCCATACTGCAATATTGAACTTTGCGAAGGAAAATAAAGTAACCTTAAGTTTGAATTATCAACAGTTCAGTGCATGGGAAGATTTTCTGATTCTTACTAGGGAAATTTTAGATACCGATTTGATCGTCTTGGTGTCAGCGCGTAGAGGTTATACGTCGCATTTTGGCCAGTTAGATAGACTTCCAGCAAAAATGGAAAAACACTTTCCAAAGGTGAGTAAAATAGTCATTTATCCACAATAGAGCCGATTAATAATTGTTACAAAACAACGCTATTAATTGGTTAACAGTTAAAAGTAAAGAGATTCTGTCGCCTCAAAAGGATAGAATCTTTTTTATTTGGCACTATTTAACTCAGCTAGGTAACAAAGGTTACATATAAAGCCTATCCTTTTCTTATGTTTGTGCTAATTGAAAACTAAAACTTACATAGCGGTGGTGTTGACATGCATATTTTTGGCAAAATTTGTTGCCGTAGATGCGTATGGCCTGAATATTATTTTTAGCGGAAGTGACATCACTTTTGTAAATCCGCATTGTGAGAAAAAGAATTCGATTAAAAAAACGAATGATACTTCTAGTTTTTCACAACAAGATCACATCGAAACGCAAATGATAACGTTAGATGGGAATTGTTCGTCTAAGTTTCAATTTGAGTTATTTGCATGGGATGCGCATTTTTCAAATCCCATTTCAGTTTCAGATAATCATTTCACATCAAGATTAAGTTTCCGCTACCTAGATAGCGTGTCGCCACCACCTCGGCTGGCCTAATTCCATTTTTCTTAAAAAATTAAAGTTGGTATTCACGTAGTAGTTCTGTTTTTCTGCAGAAAAAGAGCAGGATAAACTATTACGGAAAGTAACCAATCCATATCAACAACTCTTTATTTCATTTTATAATGACGACAAAAGTTTCAATCAGTCGCCGTTCCATTCAGCTATTGCGCATTGCGGTAAGCGGCATTTTTTTAGTTGCTGGCCTGAACCATTTGCTTGAAGTTGAAAAAACAGCGCAACGCATAGAGCATGGCAACTTCAAGGCCTTTACTCATTTTTTTGGAGATCCGCAATGGCTGATCATTCTCTCAGGGATTGCCATGTTGGTCGCAGGGTTTTCATTTCTTATGGGCTATAAAACCAAATGGGCGGCAATGCTATTGATGGCGGTTTTAATTCCCATCACTTTAACGGTTCAGGTCGGTCAAATGGCCACACTTGGACCTCTATTTAAAAACATTGCAATTTTTGGCGGACTTCTTTTTTTTATACTGAACGACACCGATAACCTTCTAAATAAATCAAAATGAAAACATATATATTCAGTTCAATCTTTTTTAATGTTTAGCCTATTTACCACTGCTGATATACAAGCGCAGCAAATGGATAGCAACAAAAATAACTATGTGGTGCTCACCACCAAAGTACCGCAATTACAACCTATAATCTTCACTGCTGAAGCTTTAAAAGCCGAAGAAGGCGATGCGTTTGGTGACTTTCAAGTCATTATTTGTGGGAAGGATATTGGCGAGATTACCGAAGCTGAAAAAATGGATCAATTCATTGAAAAAGCTGAAAAATCTGGCGTACAATTAATTGCTTGTGGTTTTTCGCTGCATAAATTCAAAGTAGATAAATCAAAAATTCCTAGTAAAATGACGATTGTAGAAAACGGAATTCTGTACAATTTTCAACTTCAAAAAAAGGGATATAAAAGCTTAAGTCTGTAATGATGAAGAATTTTAAAACAACTATTTTGGTGGCAATTGGCCTCTTGGGAATATTTGCTATATCGGCTTCCTGTAAGTCAGAAAAAACGAATGCTGCTGCAGACGCTAATGCAACTTCGAAGGATACCATCAGTATTACTATCCTTCAAACAGCCGATATTCACGGACAATTGGATTCACATCCCGAACTGTTTTGGGAAAATGGAGAAATCGCCTTTAAAGAGCGTGGTGGATTGGCGCACATCAAAACTATTTTTGATCAAGAGCGTGAAAAGAATCCTGGACGAACACTCATTGTTGATGGTGGCGACTTGATTCAAGGAAGTGGCTATGCTGCGTTGTCAGATGGTAAAGTCATGTCGAACATCATCAAAAACATGGGCTATGATGTGATTATTCCAGGGAACTGGGAAGTCGTTTATGGAAAAGCTATCATGATGGAAGTGATGCAGAATTTTGACACCGAAATTATCGTCCAAAACATGTATCATGATGTAGATAACGAACCTTTGTTTCCGGCCTATACGATTAAGGAAATTGGCGGCATCCGATTGGCTTTTATAGGCATCAACGATCCGGATGTGCCAATCAGACAGAACCCGATTTTTAGTGAAGGCATTGCTTTTACTGGATTGGATAATAGTGTGAAGCAATTGGTTGATGATGTCAAATTTAAGGAAAAAGCTGATGTTATTTTCTTGTTGACGCATATCGGAATTTTTAAACAGGTCGAACTTGCCAACAGTCCGATTGCTGAGCATGCCGATTACGTTTTGGGTAATGATACACATGAACGTGTTCGTGAAATGATTCAAGGTAAATATGCAAAGGTTACTGAACCCGGTGCCTTTGGATCTTTCGTGGGGAAATTAACGCTTCATTTTGTCGATGGTAAATTGGTGGGCGATGATTACGAATTAATTGACGTTGATCCCGAAGTTTTTCCTGCTGATGAAAAAATTCGGGCATTAGTAGATCAGGAAAAAGCACCCTATAAAGACCATTTGGAAACTATTGTTGGTTATACAAATACGCCGATCTATCGTTATTTGACCGTTGAAAATCCTATGGATAATTTATTTACGGATGCGGCACGTTGGAAAACAGGCGCGGATATTGCGATTTCAAACGGCTTCCGATTTGGAAATCCTATTGTGCCAAAAGATGGAAAGCCAGCACCAATTACCCGCGCCAACCTTTGGAATTTATTGCCCGTCAACGAAAATGTCAAAACGGGAAAAGCAACCGGAAAACAAATCAAGGACTGGTTAGAAAAGGAAATGCACAACGCCTTCGCTCAAAATCCAGCCGAACGTTTTGGAGGTTGGCTGGTTCGATTCTCAGGAATGGAGGTCGATTTTAAAAGCCAGAATGAGAAAGGACAACGTATTTCGAAAATTACAGTAAAAGGCGAGGTAATGCAGGACGACCAATATTACACGATTTCTGCGTGCGTGCGTCCTGGCGATCCCATTGATAATTTATGTAGAATGTCAAATGTAAAAGATGTTAAAGAAATGGATTATACCATCCACGAGGCGATAGAAGAATATCTCGCTAAACACTCGCCGGTTTCGCCAAAAATAGATGGCCGCGCGTATTGTGATTATTTAGGGATCTATTCATTTTCGACAGTACCAGGAACTAATTATGAATTTCAATAAAAAATAAAAATAGTATGAAAAAAGATAAAACAGACAAGAGCACGAAAAAAACATGGATCCAATACGGCGTTTTTGCCATCGTCGCCATTACACTTTACGCCACCGGAATGCACACTGAAGTCATCGGTTTTGCACAACGTGGATTACTCGCTACCGGTTTGATGAATCCTAATGTGAAGGACATTACGGAAGCGCGTCATATTGATAATGAAACCGCAGAAATGCCAAGTCCTATCAAAGCAGATTTTAATCTGAAATTAATGGATAGGGATGGAAATGTTACTTCTTTGGAAGCAATGAAAGGCAAGGTCATTTTCATGAATTTTTGGGCGACTTGGTGTCCGCCGTGTATTGCCGAAATGCCGAGCATCAATAAGTTGCATGAAGAAATGGGAGGCGAAGTTGCTTTTGTCATGTTATCGCTCGACCAAGACTTTGAATCGGCAAAAGCTTATGACAAACGTAAAGGTTATAATTTGCCTATTTATGCGCCGGCCAGTAATATCCCCGCGATGTACAACTCATCTGCAATTCCTACAACTTATGTGATTGATGCGCAAGGAAACTTAGCCTTGACCCATAAAGGAATGGCTGATTATAACGATTCGAAATTCAAGGATTTTTTGAGGAGTTTAAAATAGATTTGTAGGTTTCGAATTAAGTTGAAATTGTGCTTTAGTGTATTTCACTTTAGCTTCTAAAAATTTTTGACACGAATTTTCAAAAATTTACTTGATCTCTAAAAATACAGCCTAAAGGATTTACTATAAATTTCACGAATTCAACAGACTTTCAGTCTGTTTTAAAAACCTGTGGCACTTTAATCCATAGAAGTGATTTAATTAGATGAAAAGCATGAAAACCCAATTCAGAAGTTAAATCTGATTTGGGTTTTTATTTTCAAATATATGTCTCAGATTGAGAATGATTGATCGTTCAGTTCATCTTTTTAAAACTTGAAAGGATTGTGCTATAGAAAACTTAAAGTTAGTTTTGTCGTCTAAAGATTTTGATTTCGATTAGGATAACTGGAAGTCCAAAGGTCAAAATAAAAAAAGGTCAACCACTATCAGCGGGAAAGTTTTAGCTCAAATTAAATTATAGAACTTTTCTGGAGCTATCATCAATAGATCCGAGCTTTAGCTTGGGGTATGAAAATGTAGAAGAGCAAAGGGCTTTAGCCAAACTGTAACAGAAAAGTTTTAAAGTCTTTAATTCAAATAAAGCGTCTTGTTCTTTTTTTATAGGCTTTATACTCTGGAAATTTCTCGCTTAATAACTTTTCCTCATAAACGGATTTAAAGTAAAATAAGACGAAAAGCAGAAGGGTTATCAAAAACTTATATAGCGACAAGGTGTAGATGGCATATCCAAAACCTGAAAAAATAAAAGCAGTATAAATGGGATGCCTCGACATACCAAATGCTCCAGTCGTAATCAATTTGCCAGAACTAACAGGAGAAGGAAAAGGGGAAAGGTTGGTGTTTAATTGCAGAAGCGCCACTATCCCAAGTATTACAGCAAGTACAAAAAACACTAAACCCGAATAGCAAAGCCATTCGGGCAGTTGTAGGTGAAATACTTGTAAGGGTAAAATATAAGCCACAAAAATGACCAATTGTATGGATACAAAAAGATAGTCCTTTATGGGTTTTTTTAGGCTCAATTTTTGAATTGTTCTATAGCGTCGCTCAAATCATAAATTTCAATCCCATTCAATTCGTTTTCGAGGATGCTGCTTCCTGCTGCACTACGATAACCGCCAGCGCAGTGCACCACAATTGGTTTGTTGGTCGGAATTGTCTTAGCGGTTTCGCGTAACTCGTTCAATGGATGTGTGAGTGCTTTTTCAAAAAACTTTCCATCGTTGATTTCGCTATGGTTGCGTATATCAACGATAGTGTAATTATCTGGATGTTTTTTAAAGTCCTCCAAATCCAATTGTGGTGTTTTTACGAGATTTTCATCTGACAGTGTAATGACTTGTCTTACTTGACTTTCATAGCCTATTTTGGCTAAACGATTTAAAAGCTTGTCCTTGTTTTCTTTATGGTCAATAACCAAAGTAAACTTTTCGTTGGGCGTAATAATTGAGCCAATCCAAGTTTCAAATTTTGCAGTATCCGAAACTGCTTGAATATTAATACTGCCTTTTAAATGACCTTTCTTAAAGTCAGCTTCATCGCGAATATCAACAATAAGGCCTGTTGCCGTAGTGTTTTCGATGAAAGGGATCTTGTCAATCGATGCCTCCAAATTCTTAGCCCCCGTTTTATTGATGTCCACATTAAATCCAAAATAAGATGGGATAAAGGGTTGTCCATCGAGCAAAGTGTTCATGAATTTCTCTTTGGATTGTTTTTTAAAAGCCCAGTTGCCCATACGTTCATCGCCCAAAGTGCTGCTTGCAGCTTCACTTAAATTTTTTCCACAGAGTGAACCGGCACCATGAGCTGGATAAACAATGGAATCATCTGGTAAATCCGTGAACTTCGTTGTTACGGTATCGTACATCATTTCGGCCAGTTCTTCTCGTTTGGCTTTCATATTACCCACTTTTTCCCGAAGATCTGGGCGGCCAACATCGCCAATAAAGAGTGTGTCTCCAGTGAATAGTGCTGTTTTGTCTCCTTCTTTAGCCACTATCGTAATACTATCTGGAGAATGTCCAGGAGTGTTAATGGCTTTCAGGGTAACCTCGTCTAAAGCAATTGTATCGCCATCGTCAAATGCGTGGTGCGGATAATCAGCGCCCAATTTTTCACTGTTGTAGATGGTGGCTCCAGTTTCTTTATGGATTTCTAGATGTGAACTCACAAAATCGGCGTGTGGATGCGTTTGGATCACTGCTACTATTTTAGCGTTGTTAGCTTTCGCAAAAGCATAATATTGTTCTGGATTTCTTTCTGGATCAATAACGGCCATCTTGCCATCGCTAACTATAGCATAGGAATAGTGGGCAAGAGGTTTGTATTCAAATTGCTTAATATTCATAGTTTCTAGTTTTTATAAGTTTAAAAAAGGTTGCCAAAATTTGCTGTAACCGTTTAAGTTAAAATATTTTTTTTATTTCAGCTTTTTAAAACTGCAGAATTGAAAGTTCTGTATGGTTTCAAAAGGCGTCACATGATCTGTTGTAAGGCATGTTACTTTTTCAAAGTGGTTTTCATAAACTTTTGCCAATCCTATCTCATCATATTGGGAAATTTCCAATCCGCTGCATTTGGTAGGGCCTTGCTTTGAAAAGGTGCCAATGATCAATCTATCGGTAACAAATTCATTAACAATGGACCTATATTTCTGAATATCTTCTTTGGTGGTCAAAAAATGAAAAGCTGCACGATCGTGCCATAAATCATAAGTTTCAGTAGGCTGAAAAGCGATTATATTACATACAATCCATTTGACATCATTAGCTCTTTTACCCAAACGTTTTTTGGCTCTTTCAAGGGCCTTGGCAGAAATGTCCAGCACGGAAATATTTTCATAGCCTTCTTCAAGTAAAAAATCGACGAGTTTGCTGTCGCCACCGCCTATGTCAATTATTTTGGCCGTTTTGGGTAAATTAGCCGCTCGTATCAATTCCAAAGAAACTTCTGGTTTTTCTTGCGTCCAACTGACTTGGTCGGGAGTTTTATTTTCATAAACGGTTTCCCAATGTTGTTTTGTGTTCATATTATTCTATAAAATTGATTTTTGAAACTTATCCGAGATTTCTATTTGTTCTTCTCAAAAAGAAAGTAGAAATATATTTCGGCAATATTAGACCTTACAAATTACCCTATTTTATTATGCGAACCCAAAGTCCTCATTAAAGAAGATCAATATCACTTTGACATTACTTTAGAATGCGTTTATTTTGAGGGAATAACTGTAAACTAACTTTTATAAATTAAAACTTCAATTAATGAGAGTTGAATACAATTTTTTAAGAGTCTTTTGGTCTAAATTTATTCCAACTTTTTGAAAAAAATAATTAAATATCATAAAGCCTAAATAAGGCCATTGAAAACGAGGATTGGAGTTTTCTAATGGATGATTTCAAAACCTCAATCATCTTAAATTAGAAAGGCTTATTTCTTCTTTTGAGCTTTTAAAAACAATTCTCTTCCATCTCTTTTTGGATGTGAATTATAAGCAAGTTCCATCTTGTAAATATTAAAATAGGGTTCAAAATAGCCTACATATTCTGTTTTGCATCCTCCAAATGGTGGTTTGTCATTGCTGAATGTGTCATCAAGAAGCAAGCCCACTATTTCTCCTTCTTTATTGAGTAATTGAGAGGATTTTGCGGTGTAAGCCGGTCTTAGTTTTGGGTCTATGGCACAAAAGAAAGTTTGTTCAATGATAAGGTCAAATGACATTTCCAAATCGAAAAAATTCTTGTGAATTAAATGTGCCGCAGGAAATGACGGTACGCGAATTTTAATATTGTTTAGCGCTGTATTAGAGAGGTCAACAACATACACATTTTTGAATCCATTATTGTGCAGATATTCGGCTTCATACGAATTGCCGCCTCCCGGAATTAGAATTCTCAAGTCCTTATTGGTCAATTGATCAAAATAGGATTTAAGAGGTGGCGAGATTACGCCCAAATCCCAACCTGTGTCTTCGTTTTTATAATGATTGTCCCAAAAAGACTCTGATAAATCCATTAATTGGTAGTCTTTATGATATTAATAATGTCCTCTTTTTTAAGCAGGCCAGATTGTCTCCAAACCTGTTTTCCGTTTTTAAACAATAACATGGTAGGCACTCCTCTGACTTGATATTTAGCGGCTAAGGCTTGGTTTTTATCGACGTCAATTTTTATAATGGATATGTCATCTCCTAAGCTTTCTTTGACCTCTTTTAAAACCGGAGCCAGCATTTTGCATGGCCCACACCATTCAGCAAAGAAGTCGACTAAAACGGGTGTTTCTTGATTGATTATTTCTGAAAATTTACTCATATTGGATTTATTTATCAAAAGTCACGCTCCAAATCCCCCTAACTTGATTCACATTATATCCAATGGCTTTATCATTTGGGTATAATAGGGTAAGTTGTCTCAGCGTAGATGGTTCGATGCTCTTATTTGGTTGGCCATGGCATTGCAAGCACATGGCATTTGTAAGAATAGGATAATAGGTATCAATCTTCGTGTCTGAGTCCTTTACAATTGGGTTGGGTGACTCTTTATTTGCAATAATTTGTTTAAAAGTTTCTATATATTCCAACTCTTGCAAATTAGCTTGATTGCTTTGGTTTCTAGGTTTGTCTGAAACACGTTTTATATTTCCATTATACACCACCGCCATACTATCCGTCAAAGGATAAGCTTTTTCATTACAAAATGATAAAGCGCCTAAGGTTCCATTTTCCTGAATGGCCTGCATCAAGTTTTTCCCTAAAACAGCTTGAGTATTTAGTGCATATTGTAAGCCACGATCTGCATAAGATAAAGTGTCAATCGTTGTTATTTTAGGAGTTTTCTCGGGAGTGGCGCGTATTTCAACTTTTTTTTCTATTGAAATATAATCGGTTTTTTTATCCTGATTACAGCTGAAAAAAGAAAACAATACAACTAAAACTAAAAATGCATTTTTCATCTTGCTTAGGTTATTTTGTGATTTTACCAGTGGCGCAGCTTACAAAGGATTTGCTTTTGATATCAAAGAATTGTTGTCTTCTATGGAAGGATACCCGAGATGCTTTAATTTTTCTTTCACAATTAAAATATCGGCATCATTCAAATAATTGAAAGATACCTTTTTTTCTTCTACATCTATGTGGAGATTACGGATGTTTTCAATAGTCGAAATTTTGGACGATATGGTACTCGCACACCCGCCACATTTTAGATTTTGTACTAATATTGAAGTTTTCATGAGCTTAGTTGTAATTCAAGAAGCCTCCTTTTAAATCGTATATTTCTTTAAATCCCATGGCGGATAGTTTTACTGCACTTTGTTTGCTTCTGCTTCCGCTTCTGCAATAAATATAAACGGGTTTTTGTTTGTCCAATTTATTAAATTCTTCTGTGAATTCCGCAGAATAGAAATCTATGTTTTTCGCATCTTTAATATGACCAGAGTTGTACTCATCGGGTGTTCTAACGTCGATTAATTGTACTTCTTTATTAGATATAGAGTCTTTAAAGTTCTGAACATCTAAAATCTTGTACGCCTTATTTTGTTGCGCCGTTACGCCTAAAATCGAGCCGAATAGTGCCATAATTATGATTATTTTATATTTCATCTTTTTGTTTTATTTTTCAAAATTACATGATTTGTTTTAAAATTTGAGTGACTAATGTTACACAACTGTATTTGGTGTCATTTACAATGCCGTTAATTATACTTTTAATCTATTTAAGTAGATTTACTTATAGAAAACATTTCTGTTGATTGTGTAGATAAGGGTTCAGCGCTTCCTTACAAAGTAAAGTTAGTGATTACATTACAACTAAAAAATTATATAGAGTTAATTCTCTCTGCTAAATAGTGTGGTAAAGAGTATTTTGTGGATAGGTTTTTATTGAGCGAAAATAGACGAGAAACCGCTATTTACTTAAGGATTTCCTGTTGGACATGACTCTGAAAATAAAAGTTATGGAAAGAACTTTTATAGAAATTTATGATTTCATGTTTTTATATTCAGAAACACTATTGTCCGGAAAAGAATTAAGACACTTCGACAAGCTCAGTAACCGCCGCTTCGCTGATAGAACCAAGAACAAAGACTAAACATGTAATTAACTGAAAATAAGGGCTGTGAAATTATAAATAGAAGTAGGTTATGATGTTTTAGCAATAGTTTTCAAAAAAACCTCGAAATGAAGGAGATTGAGGATCGAAAACAGTGAAAGACCTTTTTATATCACTATTCATAGATCAACTCAACTCTAATCGGAAAACATTGATTGAAAAAATGGATAATTATATACTTCGACCACTGTTAAAGATCCAGAAGAAAATCCTTCCAACTTAAAAGCTAATTCACAATTCAATTTCCTTTATCGATTTAGAAGAATTAAGACCCTAAAACCTGTGAATTCACTTTTTTTCATAATAAAAACGAACAGAAATTTAATTTTTCTTGTGCATTCAATTTCTCTTTAAATTGAGCATAATGGATTAAACTTAATTCATTAATTTTATCGATTCCTTTGGTTTTCTACATAACAAGAGTACTTATAGTCTTTCTTCTAATGTGTTTAAAATCATAATTTTAATTTTTTTAATCTAATGTTGAGCTTGCTGTTTTATGGCAAGTTGTGTTTTTTTGATGTGCTAAAGTAAAATCTATATTATATAAATGATAAAACATAATATTGTAAAAACAAGGAAGGAAGAAGACTTACTTGGAGAATTGGAAATAGACAATGACGTCTATTATGGAATTCACACGCAGCGAGCCATTAATAATTTTAAGATCTCAAATTCCAAAATCCGGGATTATCCTTTATTTATAAAAGGCTTAATTATTACTAAAAAGGCCTGTGCATTTGCCAATAAAGATATTGGGACGGTTTCAGCAGAAAGAGCTGATATGATCATCAATGCTTGTGATGAAATTTTAAATAACTTAGAACGATATTCAGAATATTTCCCATCGGATGTGTTTCAGGGAGGTGCAGGAACCTCGGTCAATATGAATGCCAATGAAGTGATTGCCAATGTGGCTCTCGTCATGAATGGCCATGAAAAAGGGAGTTATGATATCTTACATCCCAATGATCATGTAAACAAATCACAATCTACCAATGATGCCTATCCAACTGCTTTTAGGGTAGCGATCTATTATTACATGAATCATCTTCTTGAAAAAATTAATATTCTTACCACGGCTTTGGACGTCAAAGGATCTGAGTTTAAAAAGGTGCTAAAAATGGGGAGAACGCAACTTCAGGATGCCGTGCCAATGTCGCTTGGCGATGAATTCTATGCTTGGTCCACCAATTTAAAAGAGGAAACCAAAATCCTGAAAATGTGCAGAGACTTAATCCTGCCAGTTAACCTTGGAGGGACAGCAATTGGTACACGCGTCAACGCCCCAAATGGTTTTACGGAACTTTCAATCGGCTATCTGCAAAAATTCACGAAGGCGAGTTTTGTTGAGGCAGAAGATTTAATCGAAGCTACCTCTGATTGTGGAGATTATGTAATGATATCTGGAGCTTTAAAAAGAACGGCTACCAAGCTTTCTAAAATATGCAATGACTTACGACTGTTGTCCTCAGGCCCTCGTTGTGGGTTCAATGAAATAAACCTTCCGGAAATGCAGGCCGGTTCTTCTATTATGCCAGCTAAGGTCAATCCGGTGATCCCTGAGGTGGTCAATCAAGTTTGCTTTAAAATTATTGGTAATGACGTTACGATTTCGTTTGCATCTGAAGCAGGACAATTGCAATTAAACGTTATGGAACCTGTTATTGCACAGTGTATTTTTGAATCGATTGAATTGCTTTCCAACGCCCTTGTTTCACTGGCTGAGAAATGTATTTCGGGAATCACCGCAAACGAAAATCACGCTAAAGAAATGGTGTACAACTCGGTAGGGCTGATCACATTTTTGAGTCCTTTTATTGGGCATCATATGTGTGATACCTTAGGGAAAGAGGCCATGAAAACTGGAAAAACAATTCGTGAACTTGTTCTGGAAAAAAAGTTACTATCTGAAGAAGAACTGGATCGTATTCTAAGTCCAGACAACCTCATGCACCCTGAATACATAGCGTTGCTTAAAAAATAGTACTATTGCTGAGCGTAATCCTTTTCGAATAATTTAAAAGTAGAATCTGTGGAATGGTTTTTAAAATGCCATTCCACATCTACTTGTTAAAAGATCGTTTTAAGATACTTCTGTTTAGATCATGGAAATTCTGAGTTTTTTAAGTTTATTATCTGAAAATATATACGTAAATCAGTCTGATTAATCAAATTGAGTCTCATCAGTTTTCTCTATATTTTCTAATTAATCTCCTCTATAATTTCATTGTCATATATTCTTGTATTAAGGCATTTACATACTATTTATTCTAATAAATAATAGAATTTACAATGCCAATATTGTCTTAATAAAAGAATATTCTACCTGACTTTTTCGTAACTTAGAGATTCAAATTTTTTTAAAATGAGGGTTCCTGTAACACGAAAAAAAGTAAATTTTCTTCCTGATTCCAGCAGGGTAGTAGCACGTTATTTCATGAACGGAGATGAGGCTACAAAAGATATGCTGAATTTGGTCTTTGCGTTGACCGAAGATGAAGTACAAACAGCTTTAGACCAAACACTGCGTGAATTTGCCTATCGACATCGAAATATCACAAAGCTATACAACAAGCATTTTTGTAAGATAGTGTCTATTATTGAGCAAATGTCAATCCCTATTAAAGGGATATCAGATGACCGTAAACTCCTTATAGGTTCCTATCTGACCATGGAGTATGCTATTGAATCGACTGCTTTTTTTAATCCTTCTATTATTCCTGACATTGATCAAACCTATTTGGAAGAGGGAGAACTACGTGTTATACTTTCATTTAGGGCCACGGGTGAAGGGCATATTTCATCCATTGTATTTAGGAGAGGCATCCTCGATAAAAACAACGATCTTCATTTAATGAGCATTGGTAAGTCAATGGATATTGCAGAAATCTCTCATAAAAAATTATATCACAAGGGACGATTTATGGAGAAAATGGATGAGATGGAAATCCCTGCCAAGTATTCAAAATTAATTGCAGAAAATCTCGATGAGCATTTTGAGTATTATACTTTAAAAAACGCGGTAATTAAAATTTTAAATGATGTAAATATCAGTACTGGTAAAAGACTTGCTTTTGAAGAAATTAAGTGGTTGATAGATTCTTATTACGATATCGAGTTTCAACAGGATACGGACATTAGTGAACGCGTCATTTATCCCATTTCAGCATCAGAAAGCAATGGGATAGAAGATGCACGTTTTGTTCGTTTTGTGGATGATGATGGTTCAGTTAAGTTTTACGCTACCTATACTGCTTACAATGGTCACGTCATCTTGCCTAAATTTCTGTCTACCGATGATTTTTGTACCTTCCGTATTATGCCTTTTCATGGAAAAGGTGCCTTGGGGAAAAACTTAGCACTTTTCCCCAAAAAGATAAATGGTAAATATGCGATGCTTTCGCGGATAGACGGCGTCAATAACTATATCATGTTTTCTGATCGCAATACGCTTTGGACCGAACCTATTCTTCTTCAGGAGCCTAAGTATCCTTGGGAATTTTCTAAAATCGGAAATTGTGGCTCTCCCATTTGGACTGAAAAAGGTTGGTTAATAATTACCCACGGTGTTGGGCCGATGCGTCGCTATTGCATAGGCGCTGCATTATTCGATTTAGGAGATCCTACCAAAGAAATTGGTCGACTCGAAGAACCATTGCTTATGCCTTTAGAAAATGAACGTGAAGGGTACGTCCCGAATGTCGTTTATTCATGTGGCTCCGTGATTCACAATAACCAGCTTATTCTACCTTATGCGGTTTCCGATTATTCAACTACTTATGCAGTGGTGGATATGTCTGAATTATTTGAAGCGCTGATAAACTAGAACGTAATAATAGTTGTAATAAGTGATTTTACAAAATCCGACATATTTCGTATATCTGGGATTTTTTTATTCACTATAGATGATAGGATTCGTCATAAGCCTGTAATACGGTAAGATGCGAAATGAGATAGGCTAATAAACTCTCGGCACCTTGATTTCGGTTAACACCATAGTCTTCAAAACCATCACAACAGCCTTTGGTTTCGAAATCGTAAAGACTCATCCGCAAATCATTTTCACCAAGAAACCACATAAACGATGTGAACAGTTTTTCCAAATATGGTGCCTGCTGCGTTATAATATAAGCTTGATGGTACATGAGCACCATCGCCATAGCATCAATTGGTTGTTGGGCATATATGGATCGCTCTTTGTCCTTTACAAACCATTCTTTGTTCCCAATCACAGAAAGATAGCCGTCTTTGAGTGTGTGTGATGTAAGAAAACGCATGGATTCGAAAGCAATTTCTTTGATCTTTTTATTTTCTAATATTTGTGATGCATGAAGCAAAGCGAGTGGTAAAATGCCGTTATCATAGGCTAAGAGCGATTCAAACCAATTCCAATTTTCTGATTGGTTTTGTTCGAAATTGACCATAAGAATATCCGTCAACTTTATTAAAGAGAGCTTTATATCATCGTCAGCTCGGTTTGTTTGGAGATAATAGCAAAGGCCAATGACTGCGTTGGCAATACCTCTAATAGATTTTATATTAACAAAATTAGGAGCCGCATTGAAAAAAACCAGTCGTGCTGCTTGGTAATAGGCATCGTTGGGGGCATTGCCCATAAGATAACCCAATACCCAGATGGTTCTTCCAAAAGAATCTTCAGAGCCTACTTCATCGAGGAAATTCCGATTAAAACTCAAAAAATTCCGAAAAGTGCCATCCGCATTTTGCATAAAGTGGATATAGCTCAAGTAAACAGGCATCAATTCTAAAGCAAGTTCGTTTTTTTTCTGCTTGTAGGCCATGCAGACCATGAGAAGGGCTCGGGCATTATCGTCCAAACAATAACCTTCCTTTAAATTTGGAATTCCAAATTTGGCATGCTGAATAATGCCAGTATCATCTGTAAGTCGTTTAAGATGTGATAACGAAAATGCTGGCAGCAATAAAAGGTCGATGTCGGTTTCCTTTTTCGGTTCAGGTTTTGCGGGGTCAGATATTAATCGTTCGGCAAGTTGTAAATAGCGTTCCCCAATTTTTGGCCAGATGATGTTCTTACCATAAGCCGCAGCTTTTTGTTGAATAGCCTTCATCATCTCCGGTTTGTCAAGTAATTCATTCAAGATTTTTACCAATCCATCCTGATCTTTAAAATCAAAAAGTCGGCCTTTGTTTTCTGTAAGCAATTCTGCCGCGTGCCAATACGGAGTAGAAACTACGGCGCAACCAGAACCCATCGCGTAAGTTAGGGTGCCGCTTGTTATCTGTGCTTCTTTGATATAAGGTGTAATGTAAATATCACATGCGGCTAAATATTTGAAGAGTTCTTTTTCTTCTACAAATTGATTAAGCAAGAGTACATGATTGCTAAGTTTGAGTGTTTTTATCAGCAACTGTAGATAGTTTCTGTATTCTTCGCCTTCGTCTCTAATGACATTGGGGTGCGTTTTACCTAAAACGATATAAATGGCTTCTGGGTGTTTTTCAATAATTTTCGGCAATGCTTTGATGACAGTTTCAATGCCTTTATTGCGTCCAACGAAACCGAATGTAAAAAGAAATTTTTTATCGTTTAGTTTAAATTCGGTTCTGCATTTCTCTTTGTTAAAGTGAATATCAGGAACGCCATGTTCAATGCGAACGATTTTTTCGGGTGGAATTTCATAAATATCTTTAAGAAACTGGATCGCCTTATAGCTCATGACCACCAATTTATCAGACATTTTACAAACCTGTTTTAAAATCGCTTTTTCGATGTATGAAGGCGTTTCAAGAATGGTATGCAAAGATGAAATCAAAGGAACATGTAACCGATGCAAAAGCGGCAAAATATAGACGCCACTTTGTCCACCATAAATCCCAAATTCATGTTGAATAATACAAACTTCGGCACCACTTTGATTAATAAAATCAGCCGCTGCTAAATAGTCCGTTTGATGCTCTTGGTGTATCGTCAATTTTACTTCTGGGGGAAATGCATAAGTCTCAACATTATCAGTCATTGCTACAATGATGAATTCGTTTGTGCCATCGCCAAAATCCTTCATGGCATGAGCGAGACTATGTGTAAAAGTACCAATGCCACATTGTCTTGGCGGATATGTGGCTACAAAAGCAATTTTCATGTTCAAAAGGAATTTAATATTAAGTATTTTGCCGACGTGATCATATGTGGTGCGATTTAAAAAAAAACTCATTAAAAGATAAGAAGTTACCTATTATGCCAAAATATAAGTTGAAAAGAACCGACTTATAGTTACATAATTCACAGATTATTTTTAAGCGGAAATATTAAATAAGTCTGTCCGTTTTAATGTCGTAATTTGTTAGTTGTCAAAGCGGTATGTTTTTATGGTGATGGTTGATCCAAAAATCATTTGTTTTAACGTATTTCATCAAAAAACGGCGTGCGTCGTTCCTGAACACAAGTTGCAGCATACAGATAATTTGAAGCACTCCAAGTTTGCCAATCTTGTCCCATAGGATCTCCCGTTTGGGATTTGTACCATTCGTTAAAGCAAAATTCCAGATCTTTATTTATCCCTTTTTTGATGAGGTATGTCAATGCTAAAAGTTTTTTCTCGGCCAGATCAAATTCTTCAGCAGCAACTAAAGCTGCAATGTAAAACCCACTGATAAATGGCCATATGCCGCCGTTGTGATAATCTCCTGGTTTATTGAAATCATGATATCGAGGTAACCAATCGGGATCTTTGGGCAGTATAAATGGAAAAAAATTAGGTGTGACATCAACCACTAAGTCCTTGTTTCGATCCATGGAGTTACATTCATTTTCGATCCATTTTACCATATCCTTTGCTTTGCTGGGAGACGCTAAACCAGATAGAATAGCAATACTGTTTCCCAGTAAGTCAAATCGATTGCTACTATATATTTTGTATGACCACAATGCGAAATATGGCTGATCAAAAATAGCAAGGCCTTCGTGTGGGCAGCTGCGTGATGCATCCGAAGCGTATGTCAGTTGTTGGATTGCATCTCCTAGGTTTTTAGCATCCTTATACTTCTTCAAAAGTTTTAAACCTGAATAAGTTACCGTGTTCACGAAAAGTCCAAAACCCAATACCCATTGTTCATCCCGCCAATCGCTCGTCGGTTGTTGCGCTATTAAGTAATAGTTGGTAGGACATTGGTATTCCATCCAAACCACTGCTTTTTCCACGGCATCTTCTAAGAAATGAGGATCATCAAGCAGTGTTCTCATAATTCCTGCAGCCATCAGAAAAAGTGGTGTGGTATCGCTGGAGCCTTTGTTATTCCTGTCATTTACAAGAGAAGGGATTTGGCCGTTTTCTGCTTGATTTTCCGCTAAGGTCAACATGACATTTTTTACACTCTGCATCAGTTCGGTATTACCACTAGCGGCTATTCCGAGTACAGAAATTAAAAGGTCTCTGGTGTAAGGTTCTGGATATCCCCATCCTGCAGTTCTGGGTAAATTAGCCACAGTGCCATGAGAATTGTGCAAAAGAACCTCAATGGCGGCTTTTTTTGCAGATGCGATCAGTTTTTTATTCTCGGTATTCATTTTAAAGAATATTAATGTTTTGTTGTTCAAAAATCCAATCTAAACTTACGATTGTGTTGGATAGGACGTAAGATGAATACATTATTTAAAGGAATGTTTTCAAAAAAATAAGTCCTATGTCCTTTAGTCTTTTATCACTATTCATTATGAAACTATTCAATTCCTAAACGATCCTGTAAAATCTTCAAGAATTTTCTGGTAACAACTTTATAGTCAAAGTGCTCTACGGCGCGTTCTCTTCCTGCAGCTCCCATTTTAACTCTCAATTTCTCATCTTCCATGAGTCTGAGCATATAAGTGGCGATATCCTGAGTATTGGCGCGATAATCAACCGTCCTTGGAATGTCGAAGGCAATTTTTCGATCTTTACCAAAACCAGACTCTTCACCTAAAACGACTTCATTTACGACGATTTTTCTAGCAATTTCTGCCAAAAAAGCAGTCTTCCCATGGATGAGCGTATCTAACATACCCATGGCTTTTATACCTATTACAGGCTTGCCACATGCTCCAGCTTCAACCTGTGGCATTCCAAAGCCTTCCAAACGTGAAGGCGCCGCATAAATATCACAGGCTCCTATTAAATAAGGCATGAAGTTTCGAGAAACAGTATTGGTAGCATAAGTAATATTCTTTTCAAGCCCAAGCGATTCAGCCATTTTAAGGTCGATCATGTTCTGTACTATCGTACGAGGTTGTGGCCATACTTTACAAATGTATTTCCAATCGGGAGCTTTGGTATCGATAATGGCGAGCGCCTGCATCACTTCTTGTGCACCTTTAGATGCTGCGTCGCCTCCTACCGTTAAAATCATTACCTGGTCGGGCGAAATACCCAAAGCCTCGCGAACAGCTACAATTTTAGGATCTTTTTTATCAAAAGGCATAAAAGCCGAGGTGTCTATGCCCACCGGAAGCACTTCTATGGTATCGGCTCTTATGCCATCACGTACATACATTTCCTTTACCCAATTAGAGGTCACTAAAATGAGTGGCAGTTCATTTAAAACTTCCTGATAATTTGCGATATAGCCATCTGCCACCAACCAAGGCACCGCCAAAATTCCATAACGTTGCGGATGAAGCACAAGATGAGGGGTATGCCCCCAATAACCGACCCCAACTACAACATCGGGTTCAAACCAGCGGTAATACCATTCTTTTTCTTGTGCGGATTCAAAATGAACGGCATGAGCGTCTACTCCTAATTCAAGCAAACCTCTGTAAAGCATGTCGCCCTGTGTTGCGAGTCCACCGGGAGAAGGCGGGTAGTCATAAAGAACAAGTACTTTCATATCATATATTGTGTTTGGTTTTTTTTAGATATATTCTTTTCTAGCCATTTTTGAGCATCCTCAGCTTTTTTAAATTGCCAAAACGCTTCTTTTTTGGGCGTCGTTTTAGCCTCAAATCCTGATTTCTCAAATCCATAGATGTCCTTGATGATCCTATATTTCTCGTTCCATATCTTTAGTGGAAGTTTTTGGCAAACGTCAGCATCTTCTATGGCACGCGGATAGTAGGCTTTGTTTCCATCTTCATAAGCAAATAGACAAAGGGTATCGATGGCTATTTTTTTTTGATTCCATAAGCTGATGACGGATCTGCCCACTTCTTCATGCCGTAAATGTTTAGTGTATTCGCCGAAAGGACTGTGCGTGAAGACGAGATTGTATTTTTTTTCTGGAAGAATGTCTAATATTGCAGCTTCCACCTCTTTCTGATCTAAAGGCAATTGTTCAGGGCCGTCGTCCAAATCGCCCATTTTACCAGTGGCCTGATAAGTTGCAAGTACTTTTTTAAATTTTGGAGCGCGGTCTGGATCATTTTTTCTACATAAACTCCCCACGAACCAGTTATCGTGTGGATGCATCAAAATTTGCCCACCACACCATAAGGTTTCATCGTCTGGATGGGCTACTATTACTGAATTATTTGATTTCAATTCCATACATTTTCCTTTTCAATGGCATGTTTATTATTCGTAGCCGCTTTTGATGATCGTTGAGATCATTTTGAACTTCTCGTTGGCTTTGATTGTGTTTTTTGAATTTGCCGGAATGATAATACATTGGCCTGAATTTAGATTGTAGGTTTTGTCATCCACTAGGATTTCAGCTTTCCCCTCAACGATTTGAATAAAATGATCGAAACGTGAAAGTTTTTCTGTGAGCTGTTCTCCTTTATCAATAGAAATTACATTTACGTTTCCCGAAGCTTTTTTTATAATGTTTTTCATGACAACACTATTCGGCGCATAGTCATTAATGTCTAAAATGCCAAAAACCTTTAATTTTTTAAATTCCAGATCTTTCATCTTTCTAATTTTAGATGATTTACGCTAGTTGTGAGCCTATCGTCTTTAGTAAGAGCAATATCTAAAATTCCAATTTTTAAAGGAATAATCTATTATAACCAATACGTGAAGTGTTATATGTTTCACATATCAATTGGGAGACTATGTTGAAGTCATGTCAATTAAAAAGACTTTCTACTTAAGATGTTAGGAAGTTAATTGGATAGAAGTGTCATTTTTATCGGAGAGCAAGCATACAATTCACCAGTAAATTAGATGTCTTCTAAATTCGTAAGCTTTTGTGTTTTCATGTTTTTAAAAAAGGAAGGCGTAAGACCTGTTATTTTTTTAAATTGACTCGATAAATGGGCTACGCTGCTGTAGTGCAATTTATAGGATATCTCGGTAAGGCTTAAATCTTCATAAAGCAATAATTCTTTAGCTCTTTCTATCTTGTGATTGATGATGAATTGCTGAATCGTGGTTCCTTTTACCTCAGAAAAAGTGTTGGCCAAATAGGTATAATCGTACCCGAGCTTTTGACTGATATAATCTGAATAATTTACCGGTGGCAACTCGTCGGAATAGTGGATCATTTCGATGATGACCACTTTGATTTTTTCAATTAAGATATTTCGCTTATCGTCGAGAAGGTGGAGCCCATATTTTTTTAAATTTCTTTCAAGATATTGTATTTGTGAATCACTAAGGTTTTCTGAGATCTCAATGGTTCCAAGATCTATTCTTACGCAGTGTATCCCCATTTTTTGGAGTTCTTGTTTGACTACAATTTTGCAGCGCAAACTTACCATATACTTGACATATAAAATCATAGACATTTTTAATATGCCTCTCAAATGTTTTTAAAAATAGAGAAGCTTTTGCAATAAATACGTAAAGGACTTTTTCTTTTAATCAGATAGGGAACAACTAAGTTAAAGAATGATTATATAAGATGGTAGCTTTTTGCTTTTTATATACAGTTTAGTAGTAAGATTTATAGGCTATTGGGATTAAAATAGTTTATTTATGAACATAGGTGTGTAGTATTTAATAAAACTAAGTCAAACATGAGCGCTTCAATTGGGTTTCTGTTGCCTTATGATATGAATTGATTTGATACAGATGGTGCTAGTAAAGCTGAAGGCCACTTAAAATTGGAGGATTATCCTTCCCTGAATTTTTTAAATCTGTGATATATGTAATGATTTTTAGCTTTTATATAGTAGATCATCGCTGATCATTTCGCAATTTTATAAAGCTGTTTTACTTAAAAGGCTATTGTTTTTCATCTGCAAAGCAGGATTATAGGATGTGTGAAGTATGGGGTTTAAAATTGAAATATTTTCTTCAACTCATGCATTTACTATTAGGAGCAACCTTCAAGGTAGAACTTGAAGCTTTTGATTTCACATAAGTTACAGGGCATTCAAAATCTAAATGTTTTAAGAAAACAAGCCCCAACGAGTCGTATTGTTTCATATCTCAAAAATAAAGTCTGATGAGCACTCAAATTTATCCTTTAAAATTCGAACCCATTTATCAATATCGCATCTGGGGGGGCAGAAAGTTGGAGCATTTGCTTTCAAAGCCACTTCCCGAAAATGAACCCGTAGGTGAAGCCTGGATATTAAGCGATCGAAAGGATCACTCGACTCAAGTGTCGGGAGGCAACCTGAAAGGCTTAACCCTTACGAATTTGATGGCTGATTTTCGTTACGAGATTATGGGTAAGCTTGGCTATCATTTTGAACATTTTCCATTATTGCTAAAGTTTTTAGACTGTAAAGAGGTGCTCTCAGTGCAGGTTCATCCTTCCGATGATCAAAAAGAATACATTCCTCAAGGTGATTTGGGAAAAACTGAAGCTTGGGTGGTTTTGGAAACGAGTGAGGACAGCCGCATTTATGCTGGTTTAAAAAAAGGAACTACTAAAGAGAATCTTGTTGAATCCATCCAAAACAAATCGGTAGCCGATAGACTCCACAGTTTTGTGCCCCAAAAAGATGATGCGGTATTTATCCATTCGGGAACCGTTCACACGCTTGGCGGAACTGTAGTTTTTGAGGTTCAAGAAAACAGTGATGTTACGTTTCGTCTTTATGACTGGGACAGAACTGATCCGAAAACAGGAGAACCACGTGAGCTTCAAGTAGAAAAAGCACTGGCTTGTATTGATTTCAATCAGGTAGAAATAGGCCCTGTAACTCCTGAGAAAAGTAAAGACATGAAAAATACCGAAAAACTTTTCGATAATGAGCATTTTAAATTGTGGCGAATTAAAAGCGAATCAGAGTTTACCGTTGGCTTTAAAGATGAACCTGCTATTTTGGTTTGCACCGAAGGACAAGGGATGATGAAGTACAACGATGCAGAATATACAATCAGTAAAGGAGAGGTCGTGCTATTGCCAGCAATTATTGGGCTTCTCGACCTTCGTCCCGAACAGGAAATAACCTTGCTTCAAATCGCTATTCCAGATAATAAAGTGAATTAAATTATGAAATGCCACGTTGAGATTTTTCAAAACCAGAAAAATGTTTTATCTGGGCATTCCATCACTTGACGGACCGGTTTTTCTGTTTCTCAAATACTTCTAAAAGATGAAAAAATTAATTGTATTCGATTTGGACGGTACTTTGGCAAAAAGCAAATCTGCTATTGACAAGGAAATGGCCAAGCTTTTAAAGGAATTATTGGATGTGGCACAGGTGTCAATCATATCAGGTGGGGATTGGCCTCAATTTGAGAAACAGGTTTTGAGCCATTTGCCCAAAAGAGCAAAACTTAGGAAGCTAATGATTCTTCCCACTTGCGGGACTAAGTTTTACCGATTTACGGAAGATTGGGAGGAGTTATATGAAGAAAATTTTACCGCTGCTGAAAGAAAGAAAATACTTACAAATTTAAAAGCTGCCATTGACGATGCACATCTTGAAATCAAAAAAACTTGGGGAGAGCAAATCGAAGACCGCGGCAGCCAGATTACCTTTTCGGCCTTGGGTCAAGAGGCTCCGCTTGAGGCGAAAAAAGGTTGGGATGATGATTTCGCAAAACGCAAAAAAATGGTAGAACCTCTGAAAAAGTCACTAAAAGAATTTTCAATTGGGATGGGAGGAACGACTTCCATTGATATTGTGAAACCTGGGATTGACAAGGCGTATGGAATACAAAAACTTAAGGAGATTTTGGATTTTGATATTTCTGAAATGCTCTTTATTGGAGACGCTTTATTTGAAGGAGGAAATGATTATCCCGCCAGAAAAACTGGTGTGGACTGTATTCAGGTCAGGGATGATGAAGAAACCAAAAGGATAATAGAAACCATTATTGCGTGTTCAAGTGATAAACCTAAAACCTAAAAACTAAAATCTATGATTCCATTTAAATTACACCGCATTTGTACGCTAATGACGCCCGAAGTTGGAAATGAAATGGAAGTGGAGGGCGTGCTCAATCCTGCCGTAGCACGTGGACCCGACGGAGAACTTTATATTTTTCCGCGTTTGGTTGGTAAGAATAATTATTCGCGTATAGGTATTGGCAGAGTGAAATTTAATGATGATGGCGAGCCGTTTGAAGTGGAGCGTTTAGGCATAGCACTCGAACCCAAAGCTGATTATGAGAGAAGGCCAGATGGTGGCGGTGGGTGTGAGGATCCAAGAATTGCTTACGTACAAGCAGTTGAGCATTATATCATGACCTACACCGCTTATGGACCTCATGGACCACGAATTGCCATGGCCAGGTCTAAAGATCTTTTTACTTGGGAACGAATGGGTTTGGTATGTTTTGCACTTTATAAACCTCTCGATTTTAACAATGTGGATGATAAAGATGCCAGTTTTTTTCCAATTAATCTTCCGAGTCCGCATAATCACAATTCTATCGCCATGTTGCATCGTCCTCTTTTTCCGGATTCTATTCCTGAACAAACGGTTAAACTTGATGAAGATCGGGATATAGATAAACACAAAGAAAGTATCTGGATTTCCTATTTTAACTTAAAAGAAGGAAAAAACACCTCTTTGGAAAACGCGAAATTCACTTCACATCATTGTCTTGCACACCCAGTTTACCCATGGGAAAAATTGAAAATAGGTGGTGGCGCTCCACCTGTTTTGACAAAGCATGGATGGTTATTGATTTATCACGGCGTTAAGAAGCATGATGAATGTACCAAAGACGCCCCAAAATATACCTATTCTGCAGGAGTAATGATCTTATCAGAAAAAGAACCACAAAAAATACTTTACCGTTCTACTGAACCAATTTTGACTCCAGAATTAGACGCAGAGACCATTGGTACTGTTGGCGATGTGGTATTTCCAACAGGTACAGATCGTCGTGATGATATTGGAAAACCCAATAGAATTGACGTGTACTACGGAATGGCCGACGACCGAATTGGAGTTGCAAAAATGATAATTCCTGATGAATTGCCGGAAAACTGACATTGTTTAGTGAACTTTTAGGTTTTTTTAACCATTAAGATGATTAAGGTATTAAGAAAATTAAGTTGTGTTTAACTAAAGCCTTAATGTCCTCAATTTCTTTCTTCATGGTTATTTTTTTCTTAACTATTAAGTTTTTTGAATCATTAAGATCATTAAGGTATTAAGAAGATTAAGTTCTGTTGTTTTAACTAAGCTCTTAATGTCCTCAATTCCTTAATTTTTTTCTTAATGTTTCAATGTATTTCCTCAAAAATTTACACCCGCCACTTTTTATAAGCATTAATTAATCCATTGGTCGACCCATCATGCGACGTGATTTTATCTTGATTATCAAGTTGAGGTTGTACTTTTTGAGCCAATTGTTTCCCGAGTTCTACGCCCCATTGATCAAAACTGAAAATATTCCAAATAACGCCTTGTACGAATATTTTATGCTCATATAGTGCCGTAAGTGCTCCTAATGAAAACGGTGTAATTTCTTTGAGTAAAAATGAATTCGTAGGCTTGTTACCTGTGAAAACCTTAAACGGAATCAGATTTTCCATCGTCACTTTATCCATTTTTTCTTTTTTGAGTTCCTCGGCTACTTGGTCAGCATTTTTTCCATTCATCAAAGCTTCGGTCTGAGCGAAAAAATTAGAAACCAAGATAGGATGGTGCTTTCCAATAGGATTATGGCTGATGGCCGGCGCAATAAAATCGCAAGGAATCAAATGTGTGCCTTGGTGGATAAGCTGATAAAAGGCGTGCTGGCCGTTGGTTCCGGGTTCGCCCCAAACAACTGGGCCTGTACTGTAAGTGACATCAAGTCCGTTGCGGTCGGTATGTTTGCCGTTGCTTTCCATATTGCCTTGTTGAAAATAAGCAGGAAATCGGTGCATATATTGGTCATAAGGCAAAATGGCTTCAGTTTCTGATCCGAAGAAATTGGTGTACCAAATGCCAACAAGTGCCATGATTACCGGAATGTTTTCCTTAAAATCGGTCGTTCTGAAATGCTTATCTGTGGACTCAGCACCTTTGAGTAAATTTTCAAAATTATCATAACCAATTGTGAGTGCGATGGAAAGTCCGATACTGCTCCAAAGGCTATAACGACCACCAACCCAATCCCAGAACACAAACATGTTTTCTGGATCAATTCCAAAGTCTGTTACACCTTTTTCATTAGTCGAAAGCGCTACAAAATGTTTGGCAACCTGTTTTTCATCCTTAGCCGATTTCAAAAGCCAATCGCGCGCGGTATGAGCATTGGTCATGGTTTCTTGAGTGGTAAAGGTTTTAGAGGCAATGGTAAAAAGCGTTTCTTCAGGATCCAAGTTATTTAGTGTTTCGACGATTTGAGTGCCATCGACATTGGATACGAAATACGCCTGAATGTCTTCCATCCAATACGGTCGCAATGCTTCAGTAACCATTACAGGACCAAGATCGCTTCCACCAATTCCTATGTTGACGATGTTCTTGATTTTTTTTCCGCTAAAGCCTTTCCATTCGCCACTGTGAATCTTTTTGCAAAAAGATTTCATCTTTTGACGGGTTTCGCGAATTTCAGGCATAATATCTTCGCCATCAATGGTAATCGGTTGATCAGAAAAACTTCGTAAAGCCGTATGCATAACTGCGCGATCTTCGGTTTCATTGATCTTTTCTCCGGCAAACATCGCTTCTCGTGCGGTTTTTAATTTACAGTCATCTGTCAATTTCAAGAGCTTTTCTAAGGTTTCTTCTGTAATGATATTTTTGGAATAGTCAAAAAGGATGTTATCAAATTGGATGGACATCCTTTCAAATCGATTCGAATCCTGTTCAAACAGATCTTTCATCTGAACTTTTTTCATTTCGATATGGTGTGCGATTAATGCTTTCCAGGCCGCTGTTTTTGTGGGATTTATTTTGGGGAACATATCTAAATTTTTTTAAAGATTATTTCGTTGTCTTTTTGTTCTATGACCGTAAAGGCATTTGTGTCTAAAAACCAATATAAACATCCCTTTTTAGGATGAATAAGTTTTGCGGGATATTCCAATGGTGAGTTTCCGTTATTGTGTAGAACGTGGTAAACGGCTTCAGCTTTTCCTTCTCCAAAAACCAAGAAGGCAATGTGCCTGGCTTGATTGATTAATGGGGCAGTCATCGTAATTCGGTACATGTGCACTTCTTTTACAAATACGGATTTGATGGTGGCCTCGGTTTCTTCCAATACCGCAGTATTTGGAAAGAGGGAAGCGGTATGTGCATTATCGCCAAGACCCAAAAGAATAAAATCGAATACGACCGGTTTCTTCTGAAAATGTGTGGCTATGGATTTCGCATATCTTTGGGCCGCATCCTCCGGGGAACAAGTGGTATCCACTTTAAAAATATGAGATTCTTCAACTTTTAAAGGCTTGAATAAAGTCTCTTCGGCCATTATGGAATTTCTTTGTTTATCATCTGCGGAAACGTAACGTTCGTCGCCAAAGAAAAAATAGGTGTTATCCCAATCAATTTTTTTTTGATAGGGTTTGGAGGCCAATAGTTCATATAGTTTTTTTGGAGAACTGCCACCAGAAAGTACAAAATTAAATTGTCCTCGGGCATCAATTGCTTCTTGTGAAGTTTCGCAAATGACTTTCGCCAAAGCTTTTATCAAATCACCAGTGTCTTGGTATATTTCCAAATTTTTCATTATCCTTTCTTGTTTTTTTCGGGTAGATTAAACCAATGATAGCCATCTTTGGCAATAAGGGCTTCAGCATTTTCGGGGCCCCATGAGTCCGCTGAATAATTGGGGAAGTCGGTAGCCTTATTTTTCTCCCAATAATTGAGAACTGGCGTAATCAATTCCCAAGCAGCCTCTACCTGATCCGCACGCATAAACAGGGTTTGATCGCCTGTGATAGCATCTAATAAAAGAGTTTCGTAGGCTTCGGGCGAATCGGTTTTTTTATTTCCGAAATAATCAAAAACGATATCTACCGTGTTTAAAGTCATTTCGAGTCCAGGTATTTTACTCTGTAATTGAAACCGAATGGCCATATCGGGTTGAATGCTAATAACCAACCGATTTTGCTTTGGCGTGCCTGATTCTTCAGTAATAAAAATATTGTGTGGCACCTCTTTAAATTGAAGGGTAATGATCGAAGCAGTTTTGGAAAGTCGTTTCCCTGTTCGCAAATAAAACGGAACGCCCTGCCAACGCCAATTATCCACATAAAGTTTTAGCGCCGCATAAGTATCGGTATTCGAATCTGGGTCAACATTTTTTTCTTCACGATATCCCACAACCTCTTTTCCTTCAATCCATCCAGAGCTGTACTGACCTCGTGCGGACATGACGTCGACTTTTCTCGGTACAATTTTCCGCATGGCTTTGAGCACATCTACTTTTCGGTCGCGCACTTCGTCGGCATCAAAGTTGATCGGCGGTTCCATGGCAATGATACAGAGCAACTGCAAGAGGTGGTTTTGAATCATGTCGCGCAATACCCCGGCACTTTCAAAATATTTACCTCGAGTGCCCACGCCAATTTGTTCCGTTACCGAAATCTGAACGTGTTCTACATGATTTCGGTTCCAGAGCGGTTCCATTATCGCATTTGCAAATCGTAAAGCCATGACGTTTTGAACCACTTCCTTGCCTAAATAATGATCGATGCGATAAATCTGTGTTTCGTCAAATAAACTTAATAATTTCTTGTTCAGTTCTTTGGCCGATTCCAGGTCATTACCAAAAGGTTTTTCTACAATAATTCGAGTCGTTTTGGGATCGTTTTCAAGTTTTGCTTTGGAAATATTCTCCGCAATGATGCTGAAAAAACGAGGTGCCACGGCGCAGTAATAAATTATGGAAGGCGGCTCATTCCATTCCTTTTTGTATTTTTCAATCAATGCGCCAAACGGTTTAAATGCAGCAGCATCTGTAATATCGGCAGACTGAAAAGTAATATGTGATGAGAAACTGGCCCAGTCTTCTTTTTTTGGCTTGCCGCTTCTGGAAAACTGGTTCACGGCGTTCAATAATTCACTTATGTATTTTTCGTCGCTCATTGCGGTTGACGAGGAGCCTATAATGGCGAAGTTTTCGGGTAACCAATTATCTAAAAAAAGATTATAAAGGGCAGGCATTATTTTTCGGTTGGTCAGGTCTCCCGTTCCTCCAAAAATGAGAAAAATGGTAGGGTTTGCTTTTTTACTTGATGTCTTTACCATGGTTTTTAATTTTTTGAATCTTTGACTTGATAAAACGGTTTATCCTTAACTGGTCGGTTTTTCCCATTCCGTATGAAAAGTGCCTTCTTTTCCTTTGAGTTCGTAAGTATGTGAGCCGAAAAAGTCACGTTGTGCCTGGATGAGGTTTGCGGGCATTTCTTCACTTCGGAAATTATCAAAATAGCTTAATGCCACTGAGAAAGCTGGAGTTGCAATCCCATGAAGGGCAGCGTTTGAAACGACAGATCGGATACCAGGTAAACTTGCAGCAAGATTCCGTTGAACAGTATCATTCAAAAACAAATGTTTTAATTCCGAATCCTTTTTATATGCAGCATAAATATCTTCCAGAAACTCTGAACGGATGATGCAGCCACCTCGCCATATTTTTGCAATTAAATCAAGATTGAGATTGTAATTAAATTCTTCATTCGCACGGTATAACAAGTGCATTCCCTGTGCATAAGCAGAAACCATTGCGAAATAAAAACCGTGTTCAAGTTTGGTTACATGTTCATCATTTTTATCATGATATTGCATTTCAGTTGAGTCAGGATATAAGGTTGCAGCTTTCGTGCGTAAATCCTTATATTTAGAAAGATCACGCATGGACACGGCAATATCTATTATTGGTATGGGAAGGTTTAAGTCCATAGCCGCTTGTGAGGTCCACATACCTGTGCCTTTTGCTTTGGCTTCATCTTTGATGTCATCGAGCAGGAGCGTGTCGGTGCCCTTTTTTTTGTAGGCAAAAATATCGCGGGTAATTTCTATAAGATAAGATTGCAATCGACCTTCGTTCCATTTTTCAAAAATGGTGTGAATGTTGTCGTTATCCATATGAAGTCCATTTTTTAAAACCTCATAGGTTTCTGATATCAATTGCATTAAAGCGTATTCAATCCCATTGTGGACCATTTTTACAAAATGACCTGCTGAGCGATCGCCCATATAGGCCACTGTAGGTTCGCCATTAACATGTGCCGCTATTTTTTCAAGAATAGGCTTTATTGTTTCGTAGGCTTTTTTATCGCCGCCAGGCATCATACTTGGGCCTTTTCGTGCGCCTTCTTCGCCACCGGAAACACCCATTCCGATGAAGTGGAATCCTTTTTTTTCCAAATCGGTATAGCGACGTTCGGTATCTGTAAAATGTGAATTTCCACCGTCGATTATGATATCTCCTTGATCCATTACTTTGAGTAATTCTTCTATTACGGTATCCACGATTTTGCCGGCAGGAACTAGGAGCATCACCGTTTTTGGGCTTTTCAGGCTTTTCACAAATTCGTTGATGTCTGAAAAACCGTGAATATTATCACGATTCAGATTATTGAGACTATCTACCTTACTGGTATCATTATCGTATCCAGCGCAATCGTATCCTTGATCGGCGATATTTTGTAAAAGATTGGAGCCCATAGTGCCAAGACCAATCATTCCAAATGCACTTTGAGTTGTATTTTCTTTTTTCATGTGTTTATTTTTATTTTTTTCAATGATCATAGTTCGACTTCGCTCACCACATGCATGCTGTTCGCTATTAATCATTCCCATGAGTGTTATAGTTTTTGGCGTGCTCGTTCCATAATGTTTTTATTTTCGTGAAAAATTTTCGAGGATTTTTGACGTGATTTCAAATTTCTGATGTTGAATACTGTTAATTCCCAGGTTTTTAGCTGCTTTGACCAACATGGGTCTGTCATCGAAATACAAACATTCTTCGGGTTTCACTTGTACGATTTCCATAGCGGTTTTAAAAATTCTTGGATCGGGTTTACGATACCCCACATAACAAGAAGAGAAGAATCCGTCAAATAATTCGTGAAGCTTAAATTTTTTAATTCGATAACCATTGAGCTCTCGACCTTCATTGCTGAGGGCAAACACAGGTAGATCTGTATGTTTTTTCCAATTCTTTAACCAAGCCAATAGCTCGGGTAATTCTACAGATTCTGCATACATAAACTCTTTGAAAGCCGCTTTGGTAAAATTACGCGGACAATGAAATACGACTGTATCGAGGTAGTCGTCAAGCGAAATACTTCCAATTTCAAAAACATTGTAGATGAAATCGTGAAGGAAGTCCATTTCATCATAGTTAAAGTCAAAAACTTTCGCCGCTTTTTGACGCGATTCATGTCCCCAGCCATTGGTCAGCAATACGCCGCCAATGTCCATGAACACGACTTTTATTTTCGATACCTCAACATCGGTCATTTCTCTAACCTTTTTTTATACTTTTGACTGTCAATGCTTTTTAATAATTTATCGTAAGCGTCTTTAAATTTTTCTATGCCTTCGTCTTCCAGTTTTTGAGTTATTTCATTAATATCAATTCCTCCGGCCTTTAAGTCATTCATTACTTTACGGGCGTGATCAATGTCTTGAGTTATAGTTTCGGTGACTTTCCCATGATCACGAAAGGCGTCGATGGTATCCATGGGTAGCGTGTTAATCGTATCTTTTCCAATTAACGGTTCCACATATTTGACATCACTAAATGCCGGATCTTTTGAACTTGTACTTGCCCAAAGAACGCGTTGTCGTTGTGCCCCGTTCGCTTCAAGTTTTTTAAAGCGATCACTGGAAATCATTTCGAGATAAATTTGATATGCTTTTTTCGCGGAAGCAATAGCGACTTCTCCTACGAGATCATCCGCACGTTTTTTCTTCAGCATGGGATCGACCATAACGTCGATGCGGCTTAAGAAAAAACTAGCCACTGAAGCCACATTATTTATAGGTTCGCCTTCTTTGAGTCGATCTTCAAGTCCGCCCATAAAAGCTTCGGTAATTTCGCGATAGCGCGGCAGACCGAATAGGAGGGTAATATTGATATTAATCCCTTCGCTAAGACATTCCCGAATTGCTGGCAACCCTTCTTCGGTACCAGGAATTTTAATCATCACATTTTTACGATCTACTTTTTTCCAAAGTTCCCGGACCTGTTTAATCGTCCCTACCGTATTTCGCGCCAGAAGGGGCGATACTTCCAAGCTTACAAATCCGTCTTTACCATTAGTTTTGTCAAAAACTGGTTTGAACATGTCTGCAGCTCTTTGAATGTCTTTTATAGCCATATCGAAAAAAATAATAGCATTATCATCTTCTTCTTTTGAGAAATTGGCGATATCCTCATTATAATCGGAGCTACCGCTGATAGCTTTTTCAAAAATTGAAGGATTGGAGGTTAATCCTCCGAGATCGTCATTATCGATCAGACTTTGTAATTTGCCTGAGTTCATGATTTCGCGGTCAAGTAAATCGAGCCAAATACTCTGACCTTCTTTTCGTATTTTATTTAATGGATTCATAATGTGTGTGTTTTATTTTGTTTATCTGTTAAGAAAGTTGAAGATGACGTAACGGAAGGATGTAGGAGAAAGCATCACGAATAATTCCGCAGTATTCATTGCCCTTTCGATTTCAAAATTTTATTTTTCTTAATTCTTAATTCTTAATTCTTAATTCTATTTCCTTTCCAAATCCTGAATTTTTCGCAACCGCCGAATATGTCTTTCTGCTCCGATAAATTTGGCGTTCAAAAATGAGAGCACCAGTTCTTCTGCACTGGCGTATCCTGTAACCCGCCCGCCGAGGCAGATCAGATTCATATCATCATCTTCCACGCCTTGATGCGCAGAAAAATTATCGTTAATCAATGCAGCTCTGACGCATGAAACTTTATTGGCAGCAATACACGCACCAACGCCGCTTCCGCAAATAGCAATGCCGCGAAAAACTTCGGCTGCCGCCACTGCTTTTGCGAGCGGAATGACGAAGTCCGGATAATCGTCGGCTTCATCAAGCTTAAATGCGCCAAAATCAACAGGTTCAAAATGGTTTGCAATCAAAAAAGAAGCGATGCTTCCCTTGAGTTCAAAACCACCGTGATCGGCACAAATTCCTATTCTTTTGATGCGTTCTTTTTGCATTTTCTTATTTTTTATAACCGCAAGGGCGCAATGATTTCCGCAAAGTTCGCAAAGCGAGTTTTACTCTTTTTTCGAAACCAAAGCTTTTGCTCTTTTTACGACATTTTCTACTGAAAAACCGTATTCTTTCATGACTTCATCGCCTGGTGCCGATTCTCCAAATTTCTCGATGCCAATGATATCGCCATCATCGGTGGTGTATTTTAACCAGCCTACCGGCGAACCAGCTTCTACCGCCAAACGTTTTCGAATGCCTTTAGGCAGCACTTTTTCGCGATATGCAGCATCTTGTTTATCAAATAAATTCCATGACGGCATACTCACAACCCGTGCATGAATATTGTTTTTCTTTAGTTGTGATTGCGCTTCCACAATCAATTGAACTTCCGAACCAGTGGCAATTAAAATAATATCCGGAAGACCCTCTGAATCAGAAAGAATGTAAGCGCCTTTCTCCAGGTTTTCTGCTTTGGCATATTTTTTCTGATCGATAATCGGAATTTCCTGACGGGTCAAAACAATGGCTACGGGTCCATCTGTATGTTTGATGGCTACACGCCAAGCTTGCGCGGTTTCGTTGGCATCTGCCGGACGGATGACGGTCATATTTGGGACGCTGCGCAGTCCGATCAATTGTTCGACAGGTTGATGGGTGGTGCCGTCTTCGCCCAAAGCGATGCTATCGTGCGTGAACACCATAATTGGTCGGATTTTCATAATGGCGGCCAATCGTAAGGGCGGACGCATATAATCGGAAAAAATCAAAAATGTAGCGCCATAAGGAATTAGATATTTGCTGAGTGCCATCCCGTTGAGGACGGCGCCCATGGCGTGTTCTCGGATGCCGAAATGGAAGTTGCGACCCATCCCTTGTGTTGCTGAAAAAGATAGGTAATCATTTAAATTGGTGTCGGTTGATGGCGATAAATCGGCTGAGCCACCAATTAATTGTGGGAAATATTCAGCGATAGCATTCAAGGTTTTACCTGATGCCTTACGGGTAGCCATGCCATCGCCAGGTTCAAATACCGGTAGTTTTTTCTCCCAGCCCTCTGGTAGTTTTCCGTTAATTATGCTTTCGTATTCTTCGGCAAGGTCCCGGTGGCGTGCCTTGTAGTTTTCATATAATTCGTTCCAATTGTCCTCATTTTCTGCTGATTTACTTCCGGCTTTTCTGTAAAAATCTAAGACATCATCATGGACTATAAAATCTTTATCGGGATTGAATCCGAAGTTTTGCTTTACCAAACGCACTTCGTCTTTGCCCAACGCTGAACCGTGTGCTGCCGCTGTGTCCTCCTTATTTGGACTTCCATAACCAATATGACTGCGAACCTTAATGAGCGAAGGGCGATTGGTTTCATTTTGGGCGTTTTTAATGGCTTTTGAAAGTGCATCGAGGTCATTGATATCGGATAGATTTTGAACATGCCAACCATAGGCTTCAAAGCGCTTTGAAACATCTTCATTAAATGTGAGAGAGGTGTCACCTTCGATGGTAATATGATTGTTGTCGTAGAAATAAATCATATTTCCTAAGCCGAGGCGACCAGCAAGGGAAGCCGCTTCGGCCGAAACACCTTCCATAAGATCGCCATCGCTGCAGATGGCATAAATTTTATAATCAAATAGTTTGAAATCGGGCTGGTTGTAACGCTCCGCTATATATTTTTCGGCAATTGCCATGCCCACACCATTTGCAAATCCTTGTCCCAAAGGTCCCGTAGTGACTTCTATTCCAGGCATAAGTCCATATTCGGGATGGCCCGCCGTGATGCTGTGTAGTTGACGGAAATTTTTGATGTCGTCGAGTGTGATTTTATAGCCCGTTAAATATAAATAACTGTATTGTAACATGCAGGCATGCCCACAGGATAGAACGAACCGATCGCGATTGGCCCATTCTGGATTTTTTGGATTGTAGTGCATGAACTCCGACCATAATAAATGGCCTAATGGCGATAGCGCCATCGGGGTGCCAGGATGTCCTGAATTTGCTTTTTGCACGGCATCGGCCGATAAAACGCGTACGGTGTCAATACATTCCTGAATTAATTCTTTAGTTTCCATATGTCTATACTTCGTCTTTAATTTTTTCCTTCTGTGGTTGCCTTCTATTCACTTCTGCAGAATTTAAAATAACCCCAAGAGGTCGGTCATAGCTGAAATAATTTGTAGACCAATCAATAAAAGCTACTATTTTACTACGAAAACCTACAATCGATAAGATGTGAACAAACATCCAAACAAACCAGGCAAATACGCCCTGAAACTTGTAATGTGGCAGATCGACTACGGCTTTATTTCTTCCGATAGTGGCCATGACACCTCTATTGTGGTATTGAAACGGGGCCATCGGATTATTTTCTATTTTATTCAAAATATTCTTCGCCAAAAGTTTGCCTTGCTGTTGTGCTACAGGAGCTAACATGGGCTGTCCCTTTGGGTTTTCGATGGTAATATGTGCGGCGACATCTCCAATAGCAAAAATATTCTTACAACCACTGACTTCATTGTATTCATCAACTGAAATACGATTACCAGGCAAGATGGTGTTCTCAGGAAACCCCTTTATTGGCGCACCTTTTACTCCGGCAGTCCAGATGACGAGGTTGGTATTAAAAAAGCTTCCATCGGCGAACTCAATTTTATCGCCATCATAATTTTCAACCCGTGTATTTAAACAGACATTGACGCCCAATTCTTTTAGATATTCCAGACTTTTATCAGAAGCTTCTTCTGACATCGCTTCCAGTAATTTAGGACCCGATTGATAAAGGTTAATGTTCATGGTTGAGCGGTCCAAATCTGGGAATTCTTTTGGAAGAACATACCGCTTCATTTCTGCTAATGCTCCAGCCAACTCCAATCCAGCCGGACCGCCGCCAATGATGGCGATATTCATAACTTCCTTGAGTGGATTCTTCATCTTATAGGCCATCGCTTTTTCCAGATTTCTGAAAATGCTATTTCGCAGTGACAGGGCCTCTGGAACTGACTTTAAGGCCAGTAGTTTATCCTTGACGGGTTCAAAATTGAAAAAATTGTTTTCACTTCCCGAGGCGATAACAAGGTAATCGAAGTCAATTTCTCCAATAGATGTAAAAACCTGATTTTTTTCAATGTTAACGGATAGCACTTCAGCCATCCGAAAGTGGATGTTTTTGTATTTTCTAAAAATCCGACGCACAGGATAAGCAATGCTTCCGGGTTCAAGGCCGCCTGTTGCTACCTGGTACATTAAAGGTTGAAAATTGTGGTAGTTGTTCTGATCAATCAGAACCACTTCAACGGGTTTATTGCAAAGTTCTTTGACCAATTTGATTCCACCAAAGCCTGCGCCAACAATAATTATTCTAGGGTTTTTTGACATTTAAATTTTAGGATCATTATTTTTTGTAAAGTGAATGCCAATGCGTGCTAACTAGAGGTTCAAATCTCACACTTTTCAACAAGTATGTGCCGGTTTTAATAAGTGGAGGCTTAATTACCGAGCCGTGGCATTTTCCTTTTTTTCAATTGTTATAAAGATAACTTTTCATTTTTTGGATGGCTTACAGAAACGCAATGATATTTTACATTATTCACACACAAGTGACGTTTTTAATGGTTTCAGGATGAATAGGATACTGACTGGTTTGATTGTTAAAGTACATGTAAAAACACGTGTTGAGTTTTTTGTAAAGTAGAACACAAAATCTCATCTCATCTTTAAATGTGCATTCAAACAATAAGATGAAATACGTGAAGAGTTTTTTGGAATTAACACGCGTAAAACCTTTGTTGAAAGCGTAAAGTAAGTGGGTTAAATTACTGAGACTAAGGAGTGCATGAACTTTTAAATAATAGTCAAATCTATGAATTATGCAACTTTCGTTATATTGTTTGTAAGAAATTTGAGTGGGTATCTCTCTAACTTTAAGGAATATACTTAGAGATTTAAGTCCTTCTCAAAGGAATATACAACATTTTCATTTCTCAAAAAACTGATTTATTAAATCGTGCTTTAAATGGAACATACCACAAACATCACTTTATTATGGCCTTTGCTGTTTTATGGATTCGCCGTGATTTTATTGGTAGGTGGAATGTTAGGCGTCTCTTATTTTTTAGGTGAACGCCATAACGAAAAAGCGACATCCCAACCTTTCGAATCGGGAGTCATCCCTACAGGTTCTGCACGCTTGCATTTCCCCATACATTTTTATGTCGTTGCGATGTTTTTTGTGGTGTTTGACCTCGAAGCTGTTTTTGTCTTCACTTGGGCCATCTCCATTCGAGAAACCGGATGGCCAGGATATATCATCATACTCGTTTTTATAGCTGAACTACTGATTTTGCTTTTCTATCTCTGGAAAATTGGAGCTATGGACTTTGGTCCGAATACTAAGGCGATTCTTAAAGCCTATCATAAAAAAACAAAAACCAATTAAAGATGAAATGGTGGACCAGCAAAGCAGCCAACCCAACAGCGGTTATAAAAGGGAATGGTTCGTTCGAAGAAACGATTCAAGAAAATATTCTTTTTACAAACATGGACAGCATGGTAGCTTGGGGTCGGAAAAATTCGATTTGGCCTTTCAATTTTGGGCTTTCTTGTTGTTATGTGGAGATGGCCACGAGTATTACCAGTAAATACGATTTGGCACGTTTTGGCGCAGAAGTGATTAGAGGCACACCTCGTGAAGCCGATATGATGGTAATTGCCGGAACGGTATTTATTAAAATGGCACCTGTCATACAACGTTTATATGAGCAAATGATGGCGCCCCGTTGGGTAATTTCTATGGGTTCTTGTGCCAATTCTGGCGGTATGTATGATATCTACAGCGTGGTACAGGGCGTAGATAAATTTTTGCCTGTGGATGTTTATGTGCCCGGTTGTCCGCCCAGGCCGGATGCCTTCCTTGAGGCCATTTTACTGCTGAGAGATCAAGTAGGCAAAGAACAGAGACCCTTGAGCTGGAGGATAGGTCCTCAAGGAATTATAAAACCCAACGAAGTTTCTATGAGAGATTTACAAGGGCCACAACGACTGAAAATGACCGAAATACAAAGTCCTGATAAAATTTGAGGGAAGGTTTCCTATATAAAGATTCAAGACCGCTTCGCTTATAGAATATAGAATAAAGACTAGAGTGGTAAAATGCTGAAGGAGTAGGATTTAAAAATCAAAAACCACTCAGGGTTTGTACTTTTCACTGGGATTTTATTAAATAACGAAAAGTAGATGTAATTATTAAAAACTTTAAAAACTCGTATTTCTCATGGTTTACATCAAGTAAAACAAGGTTTAATTGGACAACAATGATAAATGATTACAAATACCAATAGTTTGCATAGATGAAAAATGAAGGAAATAACTACCATATTAAAAGATCACTTTCAAGAGGTAATTATAAGTGTTCAGGAAACCAAAGATAATTTTCCCACTCTTTGGATTCATGGCGACCATATTGTTGATGTCTTGCGTTTTCTGAAAAATGATGTGGAAGAGCCTTTCAAGATGTTGTATGATCTTACAGCGATTGATGAGCAGGCGAGAAAATTTCGAAATGGTCAGCCCGAAAGTCGCTTTACCATTGTTTATCAACTGCTTTCCTTCGAAAGAAATGATTTTGTGCGTCTGAAAGTGGCACTGACTTCTAGCGAAGCTTCCATCGCATCGGTAACTTCGGTATGGCCTTCAGCTAATTGGTACGAAAGAGAAATATATGACCTTTTTGGTGTGAAATTTACCGGACATCCAGATTTGAGACGAATTCTGATGCCACGAACTTGGGTGGGACATCCTTTACAGAAATGTCATCCTGCTAGAGCCACTGAAATGGGGCCTTTTCAACTACCTGATGATAAACAAGAAAGAGAAATGGAAGCGCTCCGTTTCAAACCTGAAGAATGGGGACTGGATAAAACCTTAGGTGGCGATGAATTGATGTTCCTTAACCTTGGGCCACAACATCCCGGAACGCATGGGATCCTCAGGCTCATATTACAACTGGATGGGGAGCAAATTGTAAATATTGTTCCAGATATAGGATTTCATCATCGTGGAGCCGAAAAAATGGGAGAGCGGCAATCCTGGCATACCTATATTCCATATACGGACCGCGTGGATTACCTGGGTGGCGTCATGAACAATTTCCCCTATGTCATGGCTGTTGAAAAACTAGGCGATATCGATGTTCCGGATCGAGCGAAAGTCATCCGGATTATGATGAGTGAACTCTTTAGAATTTCGAGTCATTTGGTTTGGTATGGCACCTTTGCTCAGGATTTAGGTATGATGACACCCGTGTTTTTGATGTTTAATGATCGTGAGAAAGTCTTGGAAATTGTAGAAGCCATTTGTGGTGCCCGAATGCATCCCAACTGGTTCCGAATTGGAGGCGTGGCACAAGATTTACCTGAAGGATGGGAGAAACTGATACAGGGATTCATTGATTATTTTAAAAATAAGCTCAACGAGTACGATAAGATGATTATGCGAAACAGCATTTTCAAAGCACGTACCGTCGGTATTGGAGTTTATACAACGGAAGAGGCGATAGAATGGGGCATCACAGGTCCTGGCCTAAGGGCTACTGGATTTGAATGGGATTTCAGAAAAAAACAGCCGTATTCTGGTTATGAGCAGTTTGAATTCGACATTCCCACTGGCAAGAATGGCGATTGCTACGACCGATCAGTCGTACGTATTGAAGAGATGCGACAAAGTGTGCGGATCATTGAGCAATGCCTTCACAAGATGCCAGCAGGGCCCTATAAATCAGAGCATCGATTGACAACACCGCCCCGAAAAGAAAATACCATGAAAGATATTGAAACGCTCATTAATCATTTTGTGCATACCACCTGGGGTCCAGCTATACCACATGGCGAGGCATTTTGCGGCGTGGAAGCTACCAAGGGACATAACGGCTACTATCTTATTGCTGATGCTAGTACCTCCTCATATCGAACTCGCATCCGTACGCCATCTTTTCCGCACATGCAATTTGTGCCGGAAATCAGCAAGGGTTACAGTGTTGCCGATTTACTGGCCATATTGGGAAGTGTGGATTATGTGCTCGCGGATATTGACCGATAGGAATTCAATAAATTAATTATAAACGAATAAAAATTGCAATTAAAATGGCGCAAGAACAAATTTTATCGGAAAAAGAAATATCGGAAATCAAAGATTCCTTTAAACATTTTCCAGTGAAAAGCGCCGCTTGTATTGAAGGACTTAAGATCGTTCAAAAGTATCATCGTTGGGTTTCTGATGAAGCATTAAAAGAACTGGCAGCCATTTTAGAGATGTCAGTGGATGCTGTTGATAGTGTGGCAACCTATTATAATTTGATATTCCGAAGGCCAGTTGGACGGCATGTGATCCTGGTGTGTAATAGTGTGAGTTGCTACATTATGGGATATGATGAAATTATTACTTTTTTAAAGCAAAAACTTGAGATCGAATATGGTCAAACTACCGGAGATGATCGGTTTACATTATTGTCTGTACCTTGTCTTGGAGATTGTGACCATGCGCCCGTTCTGATGATTGATAATGATTTACACCGGAGTTTGACGCTTGATAAATTGGAGAAAATATTGGATAATTATGAATGATGAATTTTGTAATAGGCATTAGGAGTTAGGAATGAGGTGTGAGGTAATTTTATGTCCTAATATAGAGTGATCACTTTAAAGAAAGTGTAAAAGTTATGAAGTCAATAGAAAATACCATCTACTATATCTGGGTTATTTAAGTTAATTAAGAATCTGCGAAGATCTGCGTGCGGGAAACTATATGAATGAAAAGTGATTTTATCTTCCTAAAAGCAAGAATGTAAAGTTGCGCAAAGTAGGCAAAGAGCTCCATAATTTGGAAAGTTCAAATAAAGCGATGAATTTTAAATACGATGGAAAAACCACTAACAGAAGATATTAAAAGTGATGGCACTTGGCTGACCCTGGAAGAATATGAGAAAACTGGCGGCTATAAAGGTTTGGGTAAAGCTCTTTCCATGGAGTCGAAATCGATTACCCAAATGGTATTAGATTCTGGATTGAAAGGACGTGGTGGTGCGGGTTTTCCTACGGGTCAAAAATGGAGTATGGTTCCAATGGATGAAAGTGCCCGCTATCCCAAATATTTTGTGGTCAATGCTGATGAAATGGAACCTGGTAGTTTCAAAGACCGATTGTTGCTGGAAACAAATCCGCATCAAATTATTGAAGGCGCTATCATTGGAGCCTTTGCCATTGAGGCGAATTTCAGTTATATATTCTTACGTTGGGCCTATCATAAAGCAGCGAAAGCACTTACTCAGGCTATTCAAGAAGCCTACGAAGCTGGTTATCTTGGAAAAAACATTATGGGAAGCGGTTTTGATCTGGAAATGTCACTACATATCAGTGTAGGACGCTATATGTGTGGCGAAGAAACCGCATTGCTCAATGCCTTAGAAGGAAAACGAGCATTACCCAGAGCCAAACCACCGTATCCAGTGGTCAGCGGATTGTTTGGGAAACCTACCATTGTAAATAATGTGGAGACAATCGCCAATGTTCCACATATTATTGCCAAGGGTGCGGATTGGTTTATGAAATTAAGCAAATCAGAAGGCGAAGGTGGAACCAAACTTTATGGAGCAAGTGGCCGTGTCAAAAACCCAGGATTGTGGGAGTTGCCATTAGGAACTACTTTACGAGAACTTCTGGAAGTTCATGCTGGTGGAATGCAAGATGGATATGCGTTCAAAGGTGTTCTTCCTGGTGGCGGATCAACAGATTTCCTTACAGAAGAGCATCTGGACACGCCCATGGATTTCGACAGTGTCCAGAAAGTAGGAAGCAGGATGGGTACAGGTACGATCATCGTTTTGGATGATAAAACGTGTCCGATAGGAATGTTACGCAGTCTGGAACATTTTTTTGCCCATGAATCCTGCGGATGGTGCACACCATGTAGAGAAGGTCTGCCTTGGACTGCGAAATTACTCGACGCCATAGACGCAGGACGCGGTAAAATGGAGGACCTTGATATTCTCGAGTTTCATACCAAATACATGGCACCCGGAAATACCTTTTGTGCACTAGCTCCAGGTGCTATGGAGCCCTTGCAGAGCGCTTTGAAATATTTTAGAGCAGATTTTGAACAGCATATTCACGAACAGAAATGCCCTTATAAATCATGAAATAGGAGTGCTAAAAATATCATCTACCGATAATAGAATTAATCACGAATAACATATCTGTTCTGAGCCAAGTCGAAGTATGACCAATTAAAAAGAATAAACATAAATGAAAGTCAATATAACCATCGATGATAAAGTCTATGAGGTAGATAAGGACAACAACGTGCTCGAAGCTTGTTTGTCGCTTGAAATGGATCTACCTTATTTTTGCTGGCACCCAGAATTGGGATCGGTGGCCGCCTGTCGGCAATGCGCTATTATGTCGTATAAAAACGATGATGATAAAAAAGGCAAGTTGGTTATGGCTTGTTTGGAACCCGTGAGGGAGAATATGCGCATT
The DNA here is from genome assembly GCF_053579655.1 of Gelidibacter sp. Classification (NCBI taxonomy): domain Bacteria; kingdom Pseudomonadati; phylum Bacteroidota; class Flavobacteriia; order Flavobacteriales; family Flavobacteriaceae; genus Gelidibacter; species Gelidibacter sp. Next base: position 56,086 of record NZ_JBMDWE010000010.1, read on the forward strand.
TCTCTTACAGATCCAGAGGCCTATAGTTTTCGCGCTCATAATATTGAAGCCTTGATGGTTAATCATCCACATGATTGTCCCGTATGTGACGAAGGTGGCGAATGTCATTTACAAGACATGACGGTCATGACAGGGCATAATTATAGACGCTATCGGTTTAATAAAAGAACCCATAACAATCAGTACCTCGGCCCTTTTGTTAACCATGAGATGAATCGGTGCATCCAGTGTTACCGTTGCACGAGGTTCTATAATAACTATGCTGGAGGAAAAGATTTTGATGTGTTTGCAGGTCATGATAACGTGTATTTTGGTCGACATGAGCCAGGTACTTTGGAAAATGAATTTAGTGGCAATCTGATAGAGGTTTGTCCTACAGGTGTTTTCACTGATAAAACATTAAAAAAACATTTCACACGAAAATGGGACATGACTAATGGCCCTTCCATTTGCCATAATTGTTCCTTGGGTTGCAACATTATTGCGGGCGAACGTTACGGAAGTCTTAGAAGAATCAGAAACCGCTACAATGGCGATGTGAATGGTTATTTTATATGTGATCGTGGCCGGTTTGGCTATGAATATGTAAATAGTGAAAGCCGACTTATCGCTCCTTTTAAAATAGAAAAGGGCAACCCTTCGCCCATAACAAAGGAAGAAGCGATTAAAGGCATCAAAGGAATTACTGATGATGCTAATCAATTAATCGGCATCGGTTCCCCAAAAGCTTCACTCGAATCCAATTTTTTATTACGTCAATGGGTGGGAGCAGAAAATTTCTATGCTGGCATTCCAACTTCTGAAGGGAAGTTAATCCAACAAATCATTAAAATATTGAAGGAAGGATCGGTAAGAACGCCTTCACTAAGTGAGGTTAAAGATTATGATGCCGTTTTTATCATCGGGGAAGATGTGACCAACACCGCGCCCATGTTAGCGCTCAACCTGAGACAGGCCGCCAAAAATAAACCCAATGAAGAAGCAAGGGAATTAAAGATTCCCGTCTGGAATGATGCCGCCACACGCGAAGTTGTGCAGGAAGCAACAGGGCCATTTTATATAGCCACAGTCCATGTGACGAAATTGGATGACATTGCAACCCAATCGTATTATGCGCATCCGGATAATATTGCACGTTTGGTATATGCGGTTTCCGCGTCGGTAGAGACGCAATGCATTGCGTCTCCACTGGTTGTTGAAATTGCCAAAGCCCTGCTAGCAGCGAAAAAACCATTGATCATTGCAGGCACAAGTCTGTACAGTGAAGTCCTAATACAGTCAGCAGCAACATTGGCATATACATTAAAAAAACAAGGTAAAGATCCGGGATTGGTTTATATCGCTCCCGAAGTGAATTCCATTGGTTTATCTCTGCTAACAGATCAGTTTTTAGAAGATGCAATAGATAAATCAAATAAAGCCGATGCAACCATAATCCTTGAGAACGACCTATATCAACGTAAAGATAAAAGTAGTATAGACGCTTTTTTAAAGCACCAAAAAAATATCATAAGCTTTCATTACTTAGAAAATGCCACAACACATCAATCTAAATATGTTTTACCTGTAGGAACATTCGCCGAAGCCGATGGCACCGTCGTAAACAATGAAGGCCGAGCACAACGATTCTACCGGGCGCATCAACCTGATAATGATATCCAGAGTAGTTGGGAGTGGATTCAGGAAATTATGATGGATAAATGGGGACCGGCAAGCTTTGATGACATTGTAAATGATATGATACAGGAATTCCCAGAATTGAAACCGGTGCAAGATGTCGCTCCTCTGGAAGGATTTAGGGAAGGCACACAAAAAATTCCCCGTGAACCGCATCGCTATAGTGGAAGAACTGCCATGCACGCTGATATGAATGTGAGCGAACCTAAACCGCCCGAAGATCCAAATTCTGCACTTTCCTTTACGATGGAAGGTTTTACCGGAGTGCCACCACCGTCGATTACACCTTTTTACTGGACACCTGGCTGGAATTCTGTGCAAGCGCTCAACAAATATCAGGTTGAAGTTGGCGGGCCATTGCAAGGAGGAAATCCAGGTAAGAGATTATTTGAACCAAAGGAAACTTCTGATTTGAGTTTTTCAGATCATAGGCCTTCGGAATTTTTTCCAAAACAGGATGTTTACTGTGGCCTACCATTGTATCATATTTTCGGATCTGAAGAATTGAGTGCCCAAAGTCCAGCTGTAATGGAACGGATTCCTCAAGCATACATCGCGCTTAACGACGATGACGCCATTAAGAATAATCTCCAGGAAGGAGATTTAATCGAAGTTACTATTAAGGACGAAAAAAGACAATTTCCTCTAAAATTTCATAAGGAAATCCCAATAGGAATTTTGGGTTTGCCAAAAGGATTAACGGAAACGGCAGGCATCGATTTTCCTTTCGAAACCATAATAAAACGGATGAGTCATGAATGAAACATTTAAATTAACGCTTATTGCGCTAGCAATACTGCTGGTGCTTGTCAGCATCGCAGCTGGTCTAATCTGGGTAGAGCGAAGAATGCTTGCTGCCTGGCAGGATCGGTATGGCCCAAATCGAGTTGGCCCTTTTGGACTGCTTCAGGTTTTGGCCGACATGATTAAATTGTTTTTTAAAGAAGACTGGATCCCTCCATTTGCTAATAAAATCGTATTTGTTCTGGCGCCGACTATCGTGATGGTAACGATCTTGCTCAGTTTTACAATCATTCCATTTGCACCTGGAATTTTGGTGGCAGACCTCAATATTGGAGTGCTCTTTTTCCTGGCCATGTCATCATTAGGGGCGTACAGTGTGGTGCTGGGCGGTTGGGCATCCAATAATAAATATTCCCTTTTAGGTGGCGTTCGAGGCTCAGCCCAAATGATTTCTTACGAAGTTTTTATGGGACTTTCCCTGATGGGCGTTGTTATTATGGCCGGTTCGTTCAACATGACCGATATCGTATTGGCACAGGAGAAGATATGGTTTTTTATTCCTCAATTTTTAGGGTTTATCATCTTCTTTATTGCTGGCCTCGCTGAGACGCATCGGCTTCCTTTCGATCTTCCTGAAGCAGAAAATGAATTGATTGCAGGCTACCATACAGAATATTCTGGGATGAAATTCGGGATGTTCTTTGTTGGAGAATACCTCGGCATTACGTTGATTTCGGCACTCATTACGACCCTGTTTTTTGGAGGATGGCTGGGGTTTGGATTTTTGCCACCAGTTGTTTGGTTTTTAATTAAAATGTTCGCTTTTATTCTGTTTTTTATTTTGTTGCGGGCGTCATTGCCCAGACCAAGATATGACCAGTTAATGACTGTAGGATGGAAGATACTTTTGCCACTTTCACTTTTGAACCTGTTGGTAACTGGTGCGTTTGTACTGTATTTTAATTCATAATGGATTTTGGATCACATAAAAAAATAATCTCATGTTCAGCATTATAAGATCAATTTGGTTGACGTTTTTACATATGTTCCATAAGCGGGTGACGATTGAGTATCCCGAGAAAAAAGCATATTTAGCACCACGATGGCGAGGCAGAATTATACTTTCTCGTGACCCAGATGGGATGGAACGCTGCGTGGGGTGTTATTTATGTGCAGCGGCCTGTCCTGTAGATTGTATTTCACTTCAGGCGACAGAAGATGATGAAGGACGACGATATCCTGAGTTTTTCCGTATCAATTTCTCGCGGTGCATCTTTTGTGGCTATTGTGAGGATGCTTGTCCTACGTATGCTATCCAATTGATTCCCGATTTTGAAATGGCCGAATATGACCGTCAGAATCTAGTGTATGAAAAAGAGGATTTGCTGATCATGGGGCAAGGAAAATATCATGGCTATAATTATTACAAGCATGCTGGGGTTGCTGTAGGAGTCAAAGAAAAAGGAGAAGGAGAACAAGAAGATCAACCTGTAGATGTGAGAAGGCTTATGCCATAAAAATCAATAATAAGATGGAAATATTCTTTTACATAGCGGGTATTTTGGCCATTCTTTCCACACTAATGGTGGTTGTCGCAAAAAATGCAGTACATGCCTTATTGTATTTCATTGTGTCGCTATTATCAGTTTCGGTGATTTTTTTCATTTTGGGCGCACCTTTTATCGCGGCTTTAGAGGTGATCATTTACGCCGGTGCCATAATGGTTTTGTTTGTTTTTGTGATTATGATGTTGCATATAGATAGTTCAGATGACGATAAAGCATATGATTTTATGAAGCCAAAAGTCTGGATCGGGCCGTCTATTATCGCCTTGATTTTGGTGGTCGAGATGTTATATATGTTATTCAGTGATAGCTATCATCCCATGGCAAATCACACGATATCTCCCGAGGTAGTAGGCAAGTTAATGTTTACCAAATATGCACTGGTCGTTGATTTGGCTGGGTTTTTATTGACGGCCGGAATTGTGGGCGCCTACCATTTAGGGCAAAAAGAACGAAAAAATCTCCACAGATATCTAAAGGAAGAACATGATAAAATAGAAACTTCATGAATATACCTATGGAATATGGTCTTTTACTGGCAGTGATTTTATTCTGCATCGGATTGGTGGGTTTACTCATACGACGGAATATTATATTCATGTTGCTATGTATAGAAATCATGCTCAATGCTGCAGGATTGGCCTTTGTGGTGGCCGGTGCATCCTGGGGACAAGCGGATGGGCAGGTTATGTTCATTTTTATATTGGCGATGGCCGCTGCTGAGGTTTCTGTGGGCCTAGCATTGATTATACAGCTCTTTAAGCAATCGGGATCGCTGGATGTGAGCAAAGTCAATAAAATGAAAGGATGATAAAAATGCAGTAATATGAAGGATCTTCTTTGGTTAATTGTGGCATTACCTTTTGCAGGAGCACTCATCCTGGCATTTGCTGGTGGAAAATTGCCTCGTGCCCTCAGTGCCGCAGTCGGAGTTGGATCTGTCAGTCTTTCAGCGATTTTGACCTTAATTGTGGGCTATGAATTTTTGGGTGATACTACGCCTTATCTTCAGGTGGTCTGGCAATGGTTTGACGTTTATGGTTTGTCTCCAAATATTGGATTCCATCTGGACACTGTTTCGCTTATTTTTATTTTTATTATCACTTTTGTCGGGGCTTTGATTCATTTGTATTCGGCAGAATTTATGTGGAAAGAGGAAGGCTTCGTGCGCTTTTTTGTCTTTATGAACCTGTTTGTTGGCTTAATGCTAATACTCGTTTTGGCAGATAATTTACTCTTTCTTTATCTGGGATGGGAAGGGGTAGGTTTATGCAGTTATCTGTTAATAGGGTATTGGTATAAAGATCCAAAAAATGGTTATGCTGCGAGGAAAGCATTTATTGTAACACGCATAGGCGATGCTGCCCTCGCTGTCAGTTTTTACATCCTATTCATGAGTTTTAATACGCTAAATATCCAAAATATACTTATGGAAGCTCCTGAAACATGGACGGTAGGATCAGGTATTGCAGTGGCTACGGCTTTTTTACTATTGGGAGGAGCGGTTGGTAAATCGGCACAACTTCCTCTGCAAACCTGGTTGCCCGACGCCATGGCGGCACCTTCGCCAGTTTCAGCATTACTCCATGCTGCTACAATGGTCACCGCTGGGGTTTATCTGATTGCCAGAACGCATGTGTTATTTGAAATTGCTCCCATCGCACAGCATACGGTTGCTATTATCGGAGCGGCCACATTGCTTATTGCAGGTATGTCAGCATTGTATCAGCATGATATAAAAAAGGTATTGGCCTATTCTACGATATCACAAATTGGTTATATGTTCCTGGCGCTGGGAATAGGAGCATGGTCAGCAGCTTTATTTCACTTTATGATTCATGCATTTTTTAAAGCACTTTTGTTCTTGGGAGCGGGAGCTGTGATATGGGTGATGCGGGATGAACATAATATGTTTAAAATGGGAGGTTTGTGGAAAAAATTGCCCATAACTTTCTGGACGTTCTTGATTGCTTCAGCATCTCTTTCTGCTTTGCCCTTAATTACGGCAGGATATTATAGTAAAGATAAAATTATATGGTTGGCTTATGCCAGTGATAAAGGATCGAAGGGCTTATGGCTGGCTGCAATAGTAGGTGCTTTTATTACTGCACTTTATACTTTTCGAATGGTTTTTCTTACGTTCTTCGGAAAAGCGAAGGCTGAACCTACACATCGTCCTGGGTGGATGATCACTATTCCTTTGGTGGTCTTGGCCTTTTTCTCGTTCGCCGGAGGCTTTATCGAATTGCCTGATAATATGGGACATCTGACATTAGTTTCAAATTTTGTAGAAAAGACCTTACCGGCAACCACACTTTTGTCATTACAACCTTCAACGGAATTGATTTTCCAGATAATATCTGCAGTCGTTGCTTTGGTAGCGGTTTTTATAGCTTACAAACTCTTTTTTAACAAACCGTTTCCTGCTGCTGTGCCCCAACGAAATGCAATACAACAATTTTTCTTTAAAGGATGGGATTTTGATTTGGTTTATGACAAACTGATTGTAGAGCCCATGGTGTTTTTGTCTAAGATTAATAAAAATGATATTATCGATAAGTTTTATACAGGATTGGCATATATCGCCAGACAGTTAAACGTCTTATTGAGTGCTACTCAAAATGGCCAGTTACGTTGGTACGCCATGATTATAGCGACGGGAGCAATACTTATATTAACCATAATCTTTTTTCCATGATACTCGTTTGGATCCTCATATTGTTGATAGGAACAGGTTTGCTGGCTTGGCTAGCAAGCAGATGGAGCACTTTTCTTCCTAAGTTGATTAGTCTTGTTGGGACACTTGTGTATTTTGGGATTACACTGTGGTTATGGCTTGGACATGATTCAGGTATCGATAGTGAGGGATGGATTATTAGTTATACCGGGAATTGGATGCCATCTTTTGGTATTCAGTTTAAACTTGGGATGGATGGACTGAGCTTGCTGATGTTACTACTGACTTCTTTTTTGAGTGTGATTTGCGTATTGGTCTCATGGAAGGAAATAAAAACAAGGGTCGGTTTTTTCCATTTTAATCTGCTTTTAGAATTGGCGGGAATTACAGGGGTATTTCTTGCCTTGGATCTGTTTTTATTTTATTTCTCTTGGGAATTGATGCTAGTGCCCATGTATTTTCTGATCAGTATATGGGGGCATGAAGATCGAATTTATGCTGGTAAAAAGTTTTTCCTGTTCACACAAGCAAGTGGTTTGTTGATGCTTCTTGGTATTTTGGGATTATATTTTATCCACGGACAAAATACGGATGTATATACCTTTGACTACGAACAGTTGTTGGGTACTGTTATTCCGAAGGGAACAGCTTTTATACTCATGCTTGGTTTTGTAGTTGCTTTTGCCGTTAAACTCTCTACCGTGCCGCTCCATAGTTGGTTGCCCGATGCGCATACCCAAGCACCTACTGCAGGTAGCGTGATCCTTGCAGGTTTATTGCTAAAAACTGGTGCTTATGGTTTGATACGATTTGCCTTGCCATTATTTCCAGAGGCATCTCATCAGCTTGCACCTCTGGCAGTTTTATTAGGCGTTATCAGTATTTTATATGGCGCTAAACTCGCATTCGCGCAAACCGATTTTAAGCGGCTAGTGGCCTATATCAGTGTCAGTCATATGGGTTTTATTTTGTTAGGCATCTATTCTTTTAATGAGATGGCTATGCAGGGCGTTGTCATGCAGATGATTGTTCATGCGGTCAGTACCGGTGCACTGTTCATTATCGCAGGATCTCTTTACGATCGCATCCATACCAGAGATTTGGCTCAAATGGGAGGACTGTGGCGTCAGGTTCCTAGAATGGGAACAATGGGGTTGGTATTTGTAATGGCTTCCATGGGATTACCAGGACTTGGAAATTTTATTGCAGAAATTTTAATTCTGATTGGGTCTTATCAAGGGCCTTTTAAAGTGCTGACCATCATCGCGACCATGGTTCTTATAACAGCTACAGCCTATGCACTTCGAATCATTCAGAAAGTATTTTACGAAGAAGAACGTAAAGTCTGGGTGATTCCAGATTTTGGGGTGCGTGAAATGATCGTCATGCTTTCTCTTACGGGTGTCATTCTTTGGTTAGGTTGGTATCCTTCATCGGTATTGCGTATGTCTGAAGTTCCGGTGCAAAAAGTGATTCAAGAAGTTAGGATGTCGAAGTCAGGCGAAAAGGAAGAACTTGGAAGTATCGATAAAAATACCGTTTATAATGGGGGAGACTTTCTGAATGAAAAATCTATGGATGTGAAAAAGGAAAATCAGGCTCAAAAAATTAAATCAATCAAAACTGAATAAGACATGTCAGAACAAGATATAACCAGCTTATTGCCAGTTGTGATTCTATGCGGAGGAATTCTTTTGACTCTGCTTTTAATCGCTATGCGGCGCCGTCATGTTTTGACATTTGCATTGACCTTGGTTATTTTGCTGGCTTCACTGATCGCGGTATTTATGAGTTGGCCTGAGACATCTTATGCTATCAGTGATCTTTTTATTATTGATGCTTTTGGTTATTATTACCTGGCCTTGATTTTGTTAACCACTTTTGTTGTGGCCATTTTTAGTTATATCAGTTTGAGAGATTTTTATCCAGAAAAAAGAAAAGAAGAGTTCTATCTCTTATTGATGTTGGCGAGTTTGGGTGCGGGAATGTTGGTTTTTAGTACACATTTTATAACCCTTTTTGTGAGTTTGGAAATCTTGAGTATCTCCTTATATACGCTCATCGCTTACTATAGAGAAAGAGAAAAAGCCATTGAAGCCGGATTGAAATATCTGATTCTCGCCGCTTTGGCAGCAGCATTTTTATTGTTGGGAATGGCTTTGGTTTATGCTGCTTCTGGCACGATGTCCTTCAGCGCATTGTCAACAATTTCTTCCGATTTAACAGGCACGTCACAGGTGATGCTGATTGCCGGAATTGCCTTAATGATTGTAGGTATCGGATTTGAGTTGGCGGCTGTTCCTTTCCATATGTGGACACCAGATATTTATGAAGGCGCTTCCTCGCCGATAAGTGCATTTATTGCATCAGTTGCCAAGGGAGCCATTGTAGCCATATTATTAAGGTTTTTTATATTGGCTGACCTGTATAGATTTGAAAATATTGTATGGGTATTCACAATTCTATCTGTTCTTTCTATGGTAGTGGGCAATTTATTAGCGTTGTTGCAAGATAACGTAAAGCGGATGTTGGCGTATTCCTCTATTGCTCATTTCGGATATTTATTGGTGGCTATCATTGCTGGTGGAGAAATGGCTGTTCCGGCAGCTACATTTTATCTAACAATATATGTAATCTCTATCCTGGCGGCTTTTGGATTAATTACACTTGTTTCCAAATCAGAGGAAGAGGCGATTGATATTGAAGATTACCAAGGATTGTTCTGGAGGAAGCCATTTTTAGCACTTGCCTTTACCGTGAGCTTGCTTTCCTTGGCCGGAATACCTTTAACTGCAGGTTTTACAGGTAAGTTCTTTGTTTTGACAGCAGGAGTAGGGCAATCTCAATGGTTGCTTGTTATCGCTTTAGTGATAGGAAGCGTTATAGGTTTATATTACTATTTGCGAGTGATTGTTGTGATGATGCGTCAAGAAAAGGATGTCGTTCCTACCATACGACTGGACCCAAAAGGCGAGAGCAAAGTTTCTTCACTTCTTGCGGGTAGTCTGGCATTGATGCTCTTAACGGTATTTATGATTTGGTTGGGTGCCTATCCAAGTTGGCTTTTGGATATTATCAATGGTCTGCCTTGATACAGAATTTCTTGGGTACGGTTTGGGCTAAAGCCCTTTCCTCTTCACTTTTATGCCCCGAGCTAAAGCATGGGGTTATTGGGTTTTTTAACTTTGAATAACCTACAGCATTAGCTGGAGGTCAGAAAATAAAAAGTAAAAGGCTTTAGCCAAAAAATCCTATTTTGGTACAGTTGGGCTAAAGCCCTATGCTCTTCTACATTTCTATATCCCGAGCTAAAGCTCAGGTTTATTGGGACTTAAATTTATTGTTTTATGATGCCATTTAAAACAATAGTATAAATCAAACCAATAAAAATAACCGCCCATACACCAATGGCAAAAAACACGAAAACTGAAGAAATACCCATTAAAAAAGGCAACGCTATAGCTTCAGATAATCTTAGGGTACATACGGTGTACATGCCCAAAGGGAATACCATTCCCCAATATTGGGAGTTATATCTCAATGGCACTTTTTTTATAATATGTCGCCATACACCCAAAATTAAAATCAACGGAATCCACCAAGTTCCAATAGCCCAAAACAACAATGTGAATCCTTTAAGAAAAGGAAGTAATTCGGTTAAAAAAGGCCATTTTTCAGCACTGATAATGAGAGCAGAACCTGCTAAAACAGTAATGGCATCAGCGCCCATGTTGATCCAATAAGGAGGGCCAAGTTCTTCGGCATGCAGATTGAAAAATATAAGTCGATAGATGATCAGTGTTATGATGATGATATAAAACATGCATCCGCATAAAAATAACATAAGAGAGAAAAAGAGAACTTCTTCATGAGAAAATGGCAGGAATTCCTCCAGTTTTGTACTCAATATGGAAACTGACTGCGTAGCAACTACAAGTAGAAGCCATGTGCCACTTATTGCTTTTATTGTTTGCTTCTTGCGCTTTTGTATAAGAATGGCAAACAGTGAATAGCTAAGAGTTATCCAAGACAAGAATCCTATTATTAAAAAGAAAATCCCCATCTGATGATTATTCTCAATCAAAAAAAACTGGTTACCAAGGATACAACTTGCCGCAACAAAAGAAAGAAATCCCATGTTTTTTCTGTCGTCAATAACGTCAGATCGAAATTCCTTTTTGTAAGAAATGAAACGAAAAACGAATAAAATACAAAGTATGACATAGGCAATCCCATTAATAAAAAACAGTGTGCTCGCCAAAAGTGTATAATGGTATAAATGTGCAGCAATAGATACAATTCCCGTTGCCATAACCATTGAAAAATAAGCTGGGGATAATTCAGCGATACCACTAAACAAACGGTTTGACTCCATCTGTTTGTTTTCTTCTATTGGTTTAAAATTTTTTCGCATCTTCCTTTAGCTTCAAAAATTCTTTTTATTCCTGTTTTCTATGGGAAATTCTAACTGTTTGTTTAAATCTTTAATCGTAATGAATTGGTAATCTGTAATATGATATTTTTTGATTATTTGTGATAATAATGATGTTCGGATGATTAAAATGAGATTTAAGGCATTACTGTTAATAGTCGTTTTTATAGCCAAAGTTGTTGCTTCGTGAAATCCGTCCGATTGTAATTCTAGTTTGCCCAGCTCATCAATGATGATATATCTTGATTTATTGTTTTTTAGGGCTTTTTTTAGGATGCTATTTCCTGTTTTAAAAGCAGACTTTAAAAAGTGGTAACGACCAACAGATATCGTATCGGCCGTTGCCAAATCTGTTTGCATTTTAAAACTATCTGTGGTATGCACATCTAAAATATAGCGGTAATTATTTTCGTCTCTTGGCGTCAAAATTCCAAAGGTGTCTTTTCGGCCTTCTGACCATTTTAACAAGGCATTGGTTTTTCCTGTTTCGATATGATCAGAGAGTATATAAATCATTCTTTCGTATGGTCAAAATAGAGACTGTAAGCGATACTTTTTGCCAGGAATTGCGATAGTCTGTCCCACCCTTTAAAGGGTTTGCAGTCTTTCCATGATTGATGTATAATGGCTTTTAAGGAAGGAAAGATATTTAATATGCTCTGAACGTTTGCTTGATAAAATTGACGTTTTTTTGAAAGTGACTTATTTAAAGATTTTATTAATAAAGGCCCTAATACAGTGTACCAAACAATTAAAATCAAAGTACTGCGAGTTATTAAATAAACAGCCTTTTGCCAACCTTTAGAATCATTATTAAAATACAGAATCGGTAGAAGCACAACAATCATCAGAATTGTATATAAGATGATTTTTTTATTCTTTTTTTTGGGAGATTTAAGCTCCGAAATGACTATGTCTAATTTGAAATCCATCTGCGAGATGTGCATCTGCTGTAATAAATTCAGAGTTCGGATAATTAAAAAACCTACTAGAATACCACTTATGAAATAGGTCAGAAGAAAAGTATATGCCAAGGTTTTGCTGTTTAAATTGAACGAAAAAAAAGACAATTGCTTTTCAATCCAAGCCATATAAATATCTAAGGCTTCCCAAAGTGATTGTCCGAAAATAATAGTTAAGGTGATTAGTTTTTGGAGTCCAGATTCCAGAAAAGTGACAGCACTTAAACTAATAATTGTAAGCTTATTAATAGAAAACAGGCTATACAAGAGCATTCCTAAGAAAGCCTGAAAGGAAACCGCAACATATGCGGTAATTGGCGAATAAGGACTGACACCAGCTTTGATCAATAAAACAATGGTTAAAGCTTTGAGCAATGTTGACCAAATATGAGTGGTGTAAAAAGCAATTAAGGTAATGAGCAATACCGAAATACCGCCAACAAGAATTCCAGTAAAAGGCAGATTAAAAGCATGCATTAAACCTCCTAATGCACATTCGTTTAAAGCCCATAATGCTGTTAGGCGTTCAACAGCCATTTGACTGTTGATTCCATTCAATTTCAGAAAAGCTTTCTCTTTAATCATTTTATGATTTTAATGGAATTTTTATTAGCCTTAAATTATGTAAAAACCCAGTTTGAATTTGGTCGGATAAGTATGTACATTCAATCCTTTTCCTTTCTCCGAATAACTGGGAGCTAAAAATTTTTTGACACTAATTACACGAATTTTCACAAATTCACTCGGTTACTGATAATTCGGTCATAAATTATTTGCTATAAATTTCAAAAATGCAACAGACTTTTAGTCTGTTTTAAAAAAATTTGATCGTATTTTACTTCATATTGACTTATTCATTTTTGATGAAGAATTAAATGTGGTAAACAAATTTTAAACTTCCAGAGCTGTAGTTAAAGTCAATAAAAACACGGATTCTTCCATGGCCTCTACACTATGATTTAAACCTTCATGCAAGGCAATCATTTGGCCTGTTTTTAAAATTATGGATTCGTTGTCGGTACGGAAATTTATTTCACCTTCAAGGACTTGTACGCTTATAATGCCATCGGCGGTATGTTCTTGCATGAAAGCGTCTTTATGAAGAGCAATCAACACCATACGTAAACCATTGGTCTTGTAAACAGTAATGGCATTTCGGTCGCTGGTTTGCCAAGTGGCCTCCATTTTTAACTGTTTTTTAAATTGAGGAATATCTATGCTTACCAATGGTGCGTCCATAAGTCGTCGGCCTTCTGGTCTTAGATCTGTTGGGTCATTATACTTTTTTTCCATGACTATGACTATTAATGGACATCAACAAAATTATTACATGACAAAAGACATTGAGACGTATGATTAAGAACTCTGACAATTTTCAGTTGAAAGTCGGTCGTTTCAATATTTTTTACACTTATGGGCAGCACTGAGCTTCTCGAAGTATCTTAGGTCTTAATGTCTTAAGTCATTTTTATATTTCTAAACGGATAGGCCGACATAACTTTAATGTGTATCTCCTTTTTCTATTAAATAGAAGTTTTTTAAAGTTATTTTCAACTTTTCTTAATTTAAATGGGACCGAAGCATCCATGCGGTTTTTTCATGATATTCCAGTAATCCGGTAATATAATCGCTGATGTCCTCTGCTTTTAACTTATCGGCAGTAGGTCTAATATTTTCTCTTAAAAAAATAATGATACTTTCGTGGTCTTCCAATAATTCGGCAAAGAGCGATTTGCTATCGTTCTTATCCAGAGATTTTTCAGAAAGATGGGTAAGTTCAAGATATTTAGAAAGTTGCCCCGGAGCATAATGTCCGATTGCACGAATCCTTTCGGCCACGGTATCAACAATTTTCTGTTGTTTGTTATAGAGTGTTTCAAGATAGACATGAACGGTATGAAAATCTGGACCTTCGACATTCCAATGGGCATTAAGCGTTTTGTTATAGAGCAAAAATTCATCTGCCAGTATTTTTGATAACTGCTCAGCTAGAGCTTCTCTATTTTTATCGGAAATTCCGATGTTAGCTTTTTTCATTTTATTTAAGTTTTAAATTAATTACATGAGTGATTTTAGTGTTTCCTTTCATCTAATGCCTTTATCATTTCATCTGAAATGCTATCACTGGAAATTCCATAGCCATTAATCAATACGCCTTTCAAATTGTGTTTTGGACACGAAATGGCAAAAACAATGGCTTCGTCAGCAGGATCTGATTCTCCTTCAAAACGGTAATGTTTATCTACAATAAATTCTCCAGGAAATATTTTTAAATGAGTGCTCATGCATTCTAGGTAGCTTTGTTTTAGATTAAAATCTATCGTATATCCTGCGTCGTTGAGAAAATTGGTAACCTCCGAAAGCGTGGTCATCGTGTTATTAGTTGTCATGGTGCATGTTTTAGTGTTCGTTAATCTATCTGAAATTATATGTTTTAAAAGGATGTCCTTTACGATTTTTAACTATCTGCCAGTAAGTCAAAATATTCGTCATCTTCATTTTTTCCGCCAAAGCCTTTGCCTAAATCTTTAACTGATTTTACAAATTCGATACGTTCTATCCATTTGACCATCTTATAGCCTAACTGATTTTCGACACGCAACCGCAATGGTGCGCCATGTCCAATGGAAAGCGGTTCATAGTTCATTTCCCAAGCTAATATGGAATCAGGTTTCAGGCAATTGTCCAGTGTATGGGTATCGTAATAGGTGCCACCGTATAATCCTTCGCCGAACGAGAAAAAAGCAACGGTGGTTGCCTCTGGATTTGGTTTTACCAAGGCGATGATTTTGCTTAAAGGTAATCCGCCCCATTCAGCAATACCCGACCAGCCTTGGATACAATGGTGCATGGTAATGTTTTGATCTTTGCCCATTTGTTTTAGGTCTGCGAGGGATAATTCTACTGGATTTTCCACCAAGCCTTCAATCTTAAGTTTGTAATCTGCAAAGTTGTTTTGAGCCAAGTTTCTCCACTCCGCTGAATCCGGTTCTTTCCCATTCAGCCAGAAATAAGACGTAATATCCTTTTTCTGATAGTTTTTTTTAACTTTAAAACGGTTGATGGTGTATTTCCAAAGTCGTCCGTTTATCGATGCTTGCAGGTATTGCAGAGAACGTTGTTTGTGCCATGAAAGCCAATGGGCTAAAAAGGCAAAAGCAATCGTTGATAAAATAATGGCTATTCCTATATAAAGTCCAGTATAACTTTGTGCATTATCAGTTCCCAGTACAATGTGGTTCATGTTTCTGACCAATCCTGTGGCCGCTATCAAGCTGATATGGATAATAATAAAAATGCTAAACGCAATCAATACTAAAAAGTGAATGGAACGGGCACTTTGTCGGTTGCCAAACAATTTTGGATACCAATGAAAACGATTTTCTATGGCAGGCGACATCGCCATTCCTGTGAGCATGGCAAGGGGCGCCAAAATAAATATCGTTCCAAAATAGGAGAGTTGCTGTATGGCATTATAATGATAAAATCCATTGGGTTCAAAAGGAAAATTAAAGGTGGCATAATGCACAAAAACATTCCAAGCGTCTGGGACAATTTGCCATGATACAGGAACTAACCGTTGCCATTGATTGGTGTAAAACAAAAGAAAAATAAAAACAGCGCCGTTTAAAACAAAAAAGGGAACGGTTAGAAAATGCCATACTCTTGCAATTCCCACGGTGTGCTTGTAACCTGGCAAACCCGCAATGGGACTGATATAACGGGCATCTTCTTTGGCGGTCCAAAATTTATCCTTGGGAATTTTTAAAGGAGTAAATCGTATCCATTGCTTTTCGGGATCGCTTGAATTATTCCAATACAAACGCGGATGGTCAAACAATATGGAAAGTCCGCTTCTTATAATCAACATCAGAAAAAAGAAATTGACCCAATGACTGAGGTTAACCCATATGGGGAAACCTGAAGCTTCGTTCGGCGTTATCGTTGAAAGTACAGCGGAAGGATCGGACGGTAAACCAAATACCAAATATTGTAGCCATGCCGCGCCGATTACACCAATTAAAAAGACCAGCAAAATCAGCTTCATATAAGGTTTCATTCCTAAATGGAATCTTCTATCTTCAGGATAATGAACTGCTTTTTCGGCCTCTGTAAAATGTGGTATCATTCGTTAGAATTTCAAAGATAATTTTGCTGCGAATCATCAAGTGATGATCATCTTCCATCCAAAACTCGTCGGGTTAATTTTTTTATGAAAGTTAATTTGAGGAATCTTGTTCTTGCTTAAATGAGAATGGTTTTGGTTAATCCTTCTCTAATAATTTCTTCTGTTCTAAGTATTGTTCTGTGGTTATTTTCCCTGCAGCATAGCGCTTTTGTAAAATTTCAAGTGGGGTATCTTTCGTTCTTCTGTTTCCAGGAATGTTCCAGGGTGTAAAGAAAATCCAGAAAATAAAAATCATCCAGATGAACCACCATATGATATGCATTCCTCCAAAATTATAACCGTGATAAATGTCCATGACTTTTGTTTTTTAATTAGTGAATAGGTTGGCTTTTTCCTAAAGTTTCACTGTTGCTAAGTCAACTAGATGGTAGTTTGTTACTGTTAGTTTTATTCGCCTTTGTCTTCCTCAAGATCCTTATGATTGTCGCCTCCTAAACTGTAATAATTGTTTTCTTCATCTTCGCTTCCGGCATTATTTTCTTTCTCGTCAGCTTTGGATCCTGGTATGTCAAGGTCTTCGCCGGTCATGTCCTCACAAAAATCCTTTTCGTTTTTCTTCCCGGGTTTAAATACTTTATGCTTGACTTTTTTAAGATCTTCAGGATCTAAATCGACTTCTTTTTCATTGTTGAAAATATCTTCGAATGGAGGATAATGTGGATAACCTGGAAAATCTTGGTTTTCTGATTTATCTTTTGCTGGACTATTTTTTTTGCTATCCGATGGTTTTTGTTTATCGGATTTTTTATCTGTATTTTTCATTTTATCTTGTTTTTTGATTAAACTTTTACACTTTATAAAAACTCTAAATCTCTTTCGTTTGCTGATGAAATAGATTTCTCCAGTATTTCAGAATATTCTCCAGAGCAGGCTAATCGATTGCAAATGGCACGATGGTGCAATGCTTTTTGTGCCCTTTTAGAGTTTTCTTCTTTCCCATTCCAAATATCCATTGCAGGATACTGCAGGGCGCGACTAAAAGAAAACGTAAGTGCCCATGGCATTTCTGATTTATAGTTGGCATTCATCGCATTTAAGCGCTCAGAAGCCTGTTGTGAAGTTTGTCCGCCAGATAAAAATGCTATTCCTGGCACCGATGCGGGAACGGTTCGCATTAAACACTTCACTGTGGCATGTGCAATTTCTTCGGTGTTACTTTGGTCTTGGCAATTTGAACCTGGCAAAACCATATTGGGTTTTAAAATGATGCCTTCGGTTAAAACGCGCTGTTTGTACAATTGATCAAAGACCGTGTGTAATACATGCTCAGTAACGGAAAAACACCTTTTTAAATCATGTTTGCCATCCATCAAAACTTCTGGTTCAACGATTGGCACTAAACCCGCTTCTTGGCAAAGCGCTGCATATTGTGCTAAAATAATGGCGTTATTTACAATACCGCGTCGTGTGGGAACTCCGTCGTCAATAGTTATTACGGCGCGCCATTTAGCAAAGCGAAGTCCCATTTCACTGTATTCAGCTAAGCGTTCTCGCAAGCCATCCAAACCTTCAGTTATTTTTTCTTCCGGAAAACCGGCCATGTCTTTTGCACCCATGTCCAATTTAATTCCGGGGATAATGCCCGCGTTTTTAACTGCTTTAACGAATGGCGTACCATCTGAAAGTTTTTGCCGAACAGTCTCATCATATAATATAGCGGCGTTGATGCCTTCGTTAAGTCCGGGAGTTGTGATGAGCATTTCGCGGTAAAGCAGACGCATTTTTGGAGTTTGCGGAATATCCAAAGCGGCAAATCGTTTATTGCACGTGGGATTGCTTTCGTCCATGGCGATCAAGCCCTTGTTACCGGTAACCATGGCTTGCGCAGTTTTTATGAGTTTGTCTTGATTCATTTTATTTTGGTTTATAGTAGTGTGTATCTTTTTTATAGTAGTGTGTATCTTTGGAACTTTTCCAAATAAAAATTGCACGCTGTCGAAGTATCCTTATAAAGATAACCCTCAGATATTTGAACGGTTTATAAGGCGCGATTTATAATTTATAATATTCCCACTTGATGCTGAAAATGAATTATTACGAATGAAAATAACCATTAAGAATAAAATTAAGGGATTAAGGGCATTAAGGGTTTGGTTAGAAATATGACATCTTAATATTCTTCATGCCTTAATGATTCAAAGAGTATAACCATTAAGAAAATTATTAAGGGATTAATGGCATTAATGGTTTGATTAAGGAATACTACTTCTTAGTGATTCAAGATATTCCTTTTAAAGCGCTAATAGTTTCCATGGGATTGACGGATCCAAAAAT
Source organism: Gelidibacter sp. (assembly GCF_053579655.1). Classification (NCBI taxonomy): domain Bacteria; kingdom Pseudomonadati; phylum Bacteroidota; class Flavobacteriia; order Flavobacteriales; family Flavobacteriaceae; genus Gelidibacter; species Gelidibacter sp. Next base: position 74,606 of record NZ_JBMDWE010000010.1, read on the forward strand.
AAAGCTACCTGATACCAGGATATGAGCACCGGCCGCGAGCAGTTTTGGAGCGTTTGTTAAATTCACGCCGCCGTCGACTTCAATTTTTGTATTGGCACCCGTTTTCTCAATTAAATTACGGACAAGTTCAATTTTTTGATAGGTCTGTTCTATGAATCTCTGTCCACCGAAACCAGGGTTTACCGACATAATCATGAGCTGATCAACATCGTGAATAATGGCTTCGAGATTGTTGACCGCTGTATGCGGATTAAGCGCAACACCTGCTCGCATGCCTTCCTGTTTAATAGTTTGAATGGTGCGGTGTAAGTGGGTGCAGGCTTCAAAGTGAACAATTAAATTATCGGCACCAGCCTCTTTAAATCGATGGATATAGCGATCAGGTTTTATGATCATTAAATGCACATCAAGCGGTTTTGCGGCTAGCTTTTTTATGGCCTTAATAACAGGAAAACCAAAGGAAATATTGGGAACGAAAACGCCATCCATAATGTCCACATGAATCCAGTCGGCAGCGCTATTATTGAGCATTTCAATGTCCTTGCCCAGATTGGCAAAATCGCCCGAAAGAATTGAAGGAGCTATGAGATGAGACATTAGATCTAGTTTTACTACAAGATAAATAAAAAAGCAAATACAATCGGATAAACTCTTGTTTTATCCTTTTAATCAGTTCTGATTTAAGCAAGTGTTTTCTTTTTTGTAGATTTATTATAAGTTTAAAAAGTTCTATAATTCTATCATTTTTTAACATGCTTCTCATGCGGCAAAATTAGACTCAATTATAATGTAGGAATGCTACTTAGGTAGCATTACAATTTAAGTGTCCCATTTAATTTTGAGTAGTGTCAGCACTAAATATTTAACGTCTCAAACGGTATGAATTAAGTGCCGCTTACAAATGAAACCTACGGATACGTGACTTAATTAAATAGAGAAAACATGTACACGGCCATTATAATCGTTTTTGTATTAGGGTATTTTGCCATCGCTTTAGAGCACAATATCAAAATTAACAAGACGGCTACCGCATTGCTGTTGGGAGTTTTGTGTTGGACCTTATTAATTTTCGGACATCCTAGTATTTTTCCAGATTTAGATACCACCACGGCATATCAATTTCTGTCTGATGCATTATTAGAACATATTGGCGAAATTTCAGAAATCCTATTCTTTCTATTGGGGGCCATGGCCATTGTTGAATTAATGGATGCCCATGGCGGATTTACAATTATAACAGACAAAATTAAGATAACCAAGAAGGCTCATTTACTATGGGCACTTACTCTAATAACATTTTTTCTATCGGCTTTGTTGGATAATCTGACAACCTCCATTGTTATGGCTGCAGTTTTAAGAAAAATGGTAAAAAATAAAAACGATTTATGGCTTTTTGCATCGATGATGATTATTGCTGCCAACGCTGGTGGCGCTTGGTCGCCCATTGGAGATATTACAACAATTATGCTCTGGATTGGTGGGCAGATTACGGCGCTTAATATCATAACCCATATTTTTATCCCAAGCATGGTCGCTGTTATTGTGCCGTTGATTATTTTTAGTTTTAAAATGAAAGGAGTTATCGAGACTGACTTTTTAGGATCAAAGGATGAAGATGAAATTAACGTCAGTCATTTGGAGAAATACTTGGTGTTTTATATTGGATTAGGGGTTTTGTTATTTGTTCCAGTTTTTAAAACCTTAACCCATTTACCTCCGTTTATGGGGATATTGTTTGGATTGAGCATTGTTTGGATTTTAACTGAAATTCTGCATAAGAATAAGGAGCATAAACACAAAAAAGCCTTATCAATTTCAGGCGTCTTACAGCGTGTGGATAGCACAAGTATCTTATTCTTTTTAGGAATATTAATCGCCGTTGCCGCTTTACAAACCTCAGGACATTTAGCACAGCTTTCAGGCATTTTAGACGCTAATTTTAAAAGCATTTATACTGTTAATATCCTCATTGGCCTTTTATCTTCTATTATCGATAATGTACCGATGGTGGCGGGTGCCATGGGAATGTATTCCATAGAAACCTATCCAGTGGACCACGCATTCTGGGACCTATTGGCCTATTGTGCAGGAACTGGCGGTAGTATTTTAATCATTGGTTCGGCAGCAGGAATTGCTATTATGGGCATATTCAGGATTGATTTTATGTGGTATTTAAAGAAAATTTCGCTGGTCGCTTTGATCAGTTACTTATGTGGTGTAGCCGTCTATTATATGCTAAATTAACCGCGATAAACTCACAAGTTTATGAGTTTTAAATAGAATTTAAACGACGTGCTTTTGCTTCTGAAGTTTTTATAAAGCTAGAACATCTTTTTTTGAAACAAGCCGCTGTTAAAATGCGTCGCTAATCACGCTGATGTCACTTATATTTTTAAACCCTATTGTCCAATAAAGAACCAAGACCATTTCATTGATAGAACATAGAAAATAGACTTGTGCTGTAAAGACTTGAAGGCGTTGATTTTAAAATTCAAGACCCGCTCCAAATCTTCTTTTTTAAAAGCGTTGTAATAAAAAATAATAGAAACTTATAGTTGAACAAACTTTAAAAACCTCTATGTATAGAAGGTTACGAGAATTACTGCAAGTTTTAATCGGGCAACAATAATTTTTAGATAAAAAAACAAATATCAATTGTTGATTCAGATGGTTTAAGGAGGCTTAGTGAGAATATTGTAAATAATATCTCAGACTTTATAATTCTTACGCTCTACAGAAATCTACCTTTATTAGAGTGATTTTTAAAAGCTTCTTAGAGCATTAATTAGGCTTCAAAAGACAATTTATAAATTGATGAGAAATTGAATCTTTATAAACGTTATAAGGCTTTTATGTGCGAAATTCTATATGACATTCCAATAAAATTAATCATAAATAAAAACTGAAAACTAATGACAACAACAAATAAATTGGGCATTTGGATGGATCATGCACATGCCCACTTAATAGAAAATTCTGAACCTATGGTTTCAAAGGTCTTGACTTCAGATTCCACTTATGAGGAAAAAGAAAAAACTTTGCTGAAAAGCGAAAGAATAATGCACAATAAGGATCAGCACGAAGAATCTGAGTATTACAAAGAAATTGCGGAATACATCAGAAAATATGATCATGTATTATTGTTCGGACCTACGGATGCAAAAGTTGAGTTATTGAACATTTTAGAAGCCGATCATCGTTTTTCAAAAATAAAATTTGAAGTCATGCAGGCAGATAAAATGTCGGAGCACCAAGAACATGCTTTCGTTAGAGACTATTTCAAACATCATAAACATGATTTATTGCCATAAAAACCATTTGAAGTATAGTATCCAAAGTAAAACGATCATAGCCATTTAAAATGCAATATGAAAAACATTTCGGGACGCGCAGTAATTGGTTAAGAGCTGCTATATTAGGTGCTAACGACGGGATTCTGTCGGTTGCTAGTATTGTTATTGGTGTGGCAGCCGCAAGTTCTACACGAGAAACCATCATTTTGTCAAGTCTGGCAGGATTGGTCGCAGGAGCGTTCTCAATGGCTGCTGGCGAATATGTATCGGTAAGTTCACAATCGGATATTGAAAAATCGGATTTGGAGCGTGAAGAAAATGAATTGAAAACCGCCCCGGAAGAAGAATTACAAGAGCTCTCCAACATTTACAAACAAAGAGGTTTGGAGAGTCAGTTAGCTTTAGAGGTAGCCACACAATTAATGGCACACAATGCCCTTGAGGCACATGCCAGAGATGAATTGGGTATCAATGATATTACACAAGCCCATCCCTTACAAGCAGCATTGTCATCGGGTGCTTCTTTTACACTCGGTGGATTGTTGCCGGTTTTAGTAGCCGTTTTTGGTTCCTTACAATTTATGGAATACATACAATATTGTGCGGCAATCTTGTTTCTTGCTTTTTTAGGTGCCATTGCTGCAAAAGCCGGAGGTTCTCATATAGCAAGAGCGGTAGTTAGGATTACCTTCTGGGGTACAGTGGCTATGGGAATGACCGCTTTAATTGGTTATCTCTTTGGTGCGACGATTTCATAATAGCATAGAAAAATCAAAAACCAACTTTAACTGATGATGACGTCAACTGAATTTTTTTTAAGGCTTAGCGCCGCAGCCTTGGCTGGGCTTTTTATAGGGTTTGAACGCCAGTGGCAACATAAATCTGCGGGACTAAAAACCAATATGTTGGTCGCCATGGGCGGCGCGATTTTCACGATGTTATCCATTCAGTTCGATCATTTTTCCAACGATGTGGATGTGACCCGAATTATCGCGCAAGTGGTTTCAGGAGTTGGTTTTTTGGGAGCTGGTATTATTTTTAAAGAAGGTTTTAGCGTTCATGGATTGACCACGGCAGCTACCATTTGGTGCAGCGCAGCTATCGGTTGTGTGGCGGCCTCTGGATATTTTTTGGAAACATTGATTAGTACGGCTTTAGTGCTTGTTATTAACGTTGGATTGCAGCCTTTGGATACGTGGATGAAAAACAGAAAATAAATTAAAGTTGATGAAATCGTTTTTAGAAAGTTTAAGGCAAGACACATTTCTTTTAACGCATGTAATCAGCATTATTGTGATTACCATAATTGTCTATTTCTGCTTTAACCGAATGATAGGACGAGGGATTAAAAAACACATGACCGATGACGATTTTGACGCCACCAATTTAAAGTTTTTGCAACGTGCTCTTGGGTTTGTCATCATTATGGTGGGGTTGAGCTTTGTCATTTTCATGATTCCCAATTTAAAGCATATTGCCACAACCATATTAGCGGGTGCAGGAGTTTTGGTGGCTGTTATTGGATTTGCTTCCCAGCAAGTGCTGTCAAATTTAATCAGTGGCATCATGATCGTCGTCACAAAACCGTACCGCTTAAAAGACAGGGTAACCGTGAGGTCAAATAGCGGTGTGGTTGAAGATATTACCTTGAGACATACCATCATCAAGAATTATGAAAACAAACGCGTGATTATCCCTAACTCGATCATGAGCAATGAGGTCATTGTCAATGCCAACTTTGCCGATGACATGTGTTGCCAATGGGTGGAAATAAGTATCTCTTATACGGCCAATATTAAAAAGGCCAAAGCCATTATGAAGGAGGAAGTGGTAACCCATCCTTTATTTATAGATCATAGAAAATATCTCAACAAAAAAATGGATACCGACATTGCACCAATTCGTGTGATTGCGGTAGGGGAATTCTCCATCACTTTGCGGGCTTGGACCTGGGCGGCCAATCCTGGAGATGCCTATGTCATGGGCTGTGATTTGTTGGAAAACATCAAAGAACGCTTTGACAAGGAAGGTATTGAAATTCCTTATCCTTACAGTAATGTCATTTGGAAAAATACCAGAGAATAACATGGAAGTCCGTTTAAAGCTTGTTAAATCACATTGGAAACTTATTTTGCAAATAGCCCTTGGGGTATTTTCTGTTTTACTGGCGATTTACTTTGTAAAACACGAACGCACTGAGCTTACTCAAGTGAAACAAGTCCTAATGCAAGCAAAGATTTTATGGTTTATTGTGGGCGTTTTATTAGTGTTTTTATTTGTGGCAGTTCAGGGTTGGATGTATCAATATAGTTTTAAAGCCATTCAAAAACGGATTCCTTTTAAAGTGGCGATGTTGCTTTATCTCAAACGTAATTTTATCAGTGTGTTTATTCCCGCTGGTACGATTACGAATGTTTTGTTTTTTAATAAGGATATTGAAGAAAAGCAAGGCATTGAAAAAGGCTCTATTTATTACGCTTCCACGTTGTTTTCTATATGTTCTATAGTCTCTAGCATTTTGGTGGCGCTGCCAGCAATTTTGATGTTGTTCTTAAAAGGCGATCTCAAGAAAGATATGGTCTATGGAATTCTTGGTTTACTTGTGGTTTTTGGACTGCTTACCTATCTTATAGTAAGCCTTATTAAGAAAGGCTTTGTTTTTAAATTCATAGAACATAAAGCACCAGAAGTTGCCAAAATCATTGATGATTTACAACAGCAAACTCTCAATAAGTTAGAGCTTTTAAAAGTCCTGTTATTTTCCTGCGTTATTGAAGTTATCGGGATTGCGCATTTGTACATCGCCATGGGCGCTTTGGGTTTAACACCATCATTAATAGTGGCGGTTATTGGCTATGCCTTGGTGCTTATTCTTTTGCTGAGTTCTCCGTTTTTAAAAGGAATTGGAGCCATTGAACTGGCCTTGACCTATGCGCTCACATTGTTCAATTATGATGCTGTTTCTGCACTTTCTGTGGTGTTTTTATTTCGTTTTTTCGAGTTTTGGAGCGTGATGCTTCTTGGTGTTTTTGCGCTATTGTTTAAGAAAGATGGGCTTTTTATGCAGCTATTGGCACCCATTTTATTATTGTTTCTTGGTATTGTCAACATTCTTTCTGCATTGACGCCTGCATTGGTTTCGCGCCTAAAGCTTTTAAAGGATTTTATACCTTTTGATGTCATTGAACTATCCAATAATGCAGTGCTTGTTATTGGTGTCATTTTAATGTTTACGGCGGTAACACTCATCAAAGGCTATAAAAACTCCTATTATTTGGCACTTTTACTGACCATTTTGTCTTTGGTAGGACATCTTGTTAAAGGGATTGATTATGAGGAGTCTATCTTGGCGTCTTTTGCCATCGGCGTGCTTTTATATCAGCGTAAATCCTATTATATAAAATCGATACCATTAAAATATCTAAAGTTAGAAAATGGATTGGTTTTTATGACGTCTGTTATCATTTATGGCGTCATTGGGTTTTATTTTCTTGATAAACGCCATTTTAATGTCAACTTCACAATGGGCGATTCTATTATTGAAACCTTGAAAGCGGCGGTGCTTATTGATGGCGATTTACTTCCAGTAACGGCTTTTGGACGCTATTTTTTAACCAGTATTAATCTTTTGGGCGTATCAAGTTTGCTTTACTTTTTTTGGTTGATTTTCAAGCGACTGAAGCAGCCGAATCTGGTGGATGCTGCTAGTATTGAAAAAGCTAAGCAAATGGTCAAGGATTTTGGCGATTCATCACTAGATTATTTTAAGACTTATGGCGATAAAAACTTCTATTTTTTTCAAAATGACGACGGATTTGTATCCTACAAGACCACGGCAAGTTATGCGGTGGTATTGGAGAATCCTGTTTTAAAAAGTCATTCGTCAGAGGTGATTCAAGAGAGAATTAAAGAATTTGAAAGTGCAATGTTATCAAAAAACCTCAACGCCATTTATTACCGAATTCCTGAACAATCTTTAAAAGTTTATGAGGCTCTGGGCAAAAAAAAATTGTTTTTAGGAGAAGATGCCTTTGTAGATCTTGAAACCTTCAACTTAGAAGGCGACGATGGGAAATCCATGCGCAATTCAATTAATAAACTTAAAAAGGCAGGGTTTTATTTTAAGGTCAACCCAGCGCCGCAATCGGATGGCTATTTGCAACATCTGGCTTTTGTTTCCGATAGTTGGTTGAAAGACTTGGATCGGACGGAGCTCTACTTTTCACAAGGTGTGTTTAATGCCCATGAGCTAAAACAACAAACCATTTTAACCATTGAAAACGGCGAACATAAAATAGTGGCCTTTGTTAATATTGTCGACAGTAGTGTAGAAGGGCAAATTAATTTTGATTTAATGCGAAAAACGGCAGATGCGCCAAGCGGAACGATGGATTTTCTGTTTGTTGAAATGATGCAATATTACAAAGTTGAAGGATTTAAAACCATCAGTTTGGGAATGGTGCCCTTGTCTGGCATCGACAAACCAGAAAACATCCAAGAACAGGCCCTAAAACTGGCCTACGAAAAAATAAAACAGTTTGGCCATTATAAGAGTTTGAGGTCTTTTAAGGAGAAATTCAATCCCTATTGGGTCAAAGTGTATGCGGTTTATGATACCGATTTGGATTTGATTAATCTAACCCGAGTATTGGGCAAAGTGATGAAACAGAGTGAAGACATCTAAAAAATCACGATTGTCCGGAAAAGAATTAAGACACTTCGACAAGCTCAGTAACCGCCGCTTCGCTGATAGAACCAAGAACAAAGACTAAACACGTAATTAATTGAAAATAAGGGCTGTGAAATTCATAATTAGAATGGGTTATGATGTTTTAGCAATAGTTTTCAAAAAACCTCGAAATGAAGGAGATTGAGGATCAAAAACATTGGAAGACCTTTATTTATGACTATTCTCAGTTGATCAACGCAACTTTAATCGGACAATAATGCTAAAAAAAGAAAAAATGAAAGCCATCTTAATCATTCTAATGATATGCGCGGCATCAATAATGACAGCGCAAAGCCTTCCCAAAGCGGTAGAAAAGGCATTCCATGCGCAATTTCCGAACACTGAAATTTCGTCGTGGAAAAATAATAATTCTTACAAACCTTTAACGACTGATGTTTTATATCCAACCGATGATATGAATGGCGCCACGGCGATTGAAACAAGTCATGTGCCTGATGATACAAAAGAACTTGGATTGAAAGATCCGCTCGCGGCCACTGAATATTATATTTTTTTTACAAAAGATAATACCAACTGGACAGCAACCTTTAGGACGGATGGAATGTTCATTGTTGCCCATGCTAAGGTGGATGCATTACCTGAAAAAGTATCGGAAGCCATTGCAGATGCATTTAAAGGCCAAATCATTAAAATAGTAGACGATATTCAAAAAGTCATTGTCCCCAGTAGTGAAACACCAATTTACAGAGTTTATGTGAAACCTAAAAAAGGAAAAAAGCACATTGTAAAAGTAAATACAGACGGCACGGTATTATCAAACAAGAAAAAATAATTGGAACGAGAGTAATCTAATGAAAATAAAATGGATTGGTATGGCAGCTATTGCAGGCGTTATGGCTTGCGTTATGGAGTTGATAATTGAGTATTATGCCGCTTCAAAAAACCCAGGCTATTCTCCGATTTCTCAATCTATAAGTTATTTGGGTAATCCTGAAAGTCCAACCCATCATCTCGTTAAAATTGGGAGTGTCATTTTTACAATTTTGTTCGTCTTATTTGCCTTCGGATTTTTTAAGGCTTTTAATCATTCTTTTGATAAAAGCAAGATGGCCACTTTGTTGCTTGTGCTTTATGGTTTCGGTCAAGGAATGGGAGCAGGCCTATTTAGTTTGGATGCCTCTAAATCAAAAGTCAGTTGGATGAATATAGGCCATGATATTTTTAGTGGTATTGGCGATGTGGCTTTGGTGCTCTTTCCAATGGTTATGCTATTCTTTTTTAGTAAAACCAAACGGTATTTTACGATGCTTATTTCGGTATTAGGAATTGCTTTTATGCTCCTTTTTCTATCTGCAAAATTTGAATGGACGCCTCAAACAATTCCTTATAAAGGACTTTGGCAACGGCTGTTTCAAGTTGTTTATTTTGTGTATTTCATGTTTATCGCATATCAAATGAATATTAAAAATACATCTCAGATGCATTCGCTCTCGAATACTTCGAATGTTAAGATTTAATTCGTTAAATTTATACGAAACAATGTCGAGTTAATAGTGTGATTGTCAATAGTCAAGGCGCGTGCGTAGATGCGCTTTAACAACTTTATGGATGTTTTTTAAAGTGGAACATCTGAAAAGGACAACGCGTTTTTAGAGGATTAACAGTACTAACAAGAAGATAGAATGACTGCAAACGACCCGCATTACGAGTATTGTCTCAATAAACTTCGGATAAATCCACTGTTTGAGAATTTAGATGATGAAACATTGGAGTCATTAATGGGCTGTCTATCATTAAAAAAATGGAATAAGAATTCAGAATTCTTCTATGGAGATCAAACCTTTTATAAATTTTTTATTATCATTTCCGGCCGATTAAAAATGTATCAAATTGATATTGAGAACGGACGGGAGTTTACTGTTTTTCTTTTAACCCAAAATGATGTTTTTGACGTGGTTTCGCTTTTGGATGGTTTAAAACATTCCATGAATTTTGAAACAATTGATGATGTAGAAGTGCTTTATGCACCCATCGATTTGATGCGCGATTGGATAGAAAGCCATCCGAAAATCAACAAAACGCTGTTGCCATATCTTGGTAGATGTATGAGAATGTTAGAAGTCAATCTTACCGATAATGTGCTCTCAGACATTCCCACCAGACTTGCAAAACTAATCCTTTCCAATGTCAATGAATCTTCTCAGCAACTACAGCTTATCAATGACTTGTCCAATTATGAAATTGCAAACATGATTGGCTCTACACGAGCGGTTGTCAATAGGCAAATACAAGTTTTCAAGAAAGCAGGCATGTTGGATATTCATCGCAAGAGTATAAGCATTAAGGATTTAAAGTTATTATTGGACGAAGTTTCTGGAAAGTATTAAGTTTTTTATAAGTATAGCGCGCTGGGTCTATTCTGAAAAGGATGGCCTTTTTTTATTGTGAATAATTTGTTAAAACTATAGAAGTGCTACTTAGGTAGCATTTTACTGATAATAAGGATGGTAGTTTTATGTTAGTATTAAAATAAATTACTAACAATTAAAATTTTTCGCGATGAGACATTTCTTCATTGGTTTATGTTTTTTGGGCCTGACCAGCTCGGTTTTTGCTCAAGACGGCATTGTTTTTAAGGAAACTCTTAAAAAAGAACAAGTGCCAACTGTAGTTTTAGAAGCTATTGACCTTGATTTTCCAGGGTATGTTTTAAGAGAATTTGCAGCGTCTCCAGTTGAGTATGTTGAAAAGGATGTTTACGTTAATAATGATGTGGATGCTGATATTGACACCTATCAAGTTTCAATGGAAGGAAATGGCAAAATGATTATTGCAACTTATAATAGTGAAGGTAAGTTATTGTCTACTGTTGAAAATCTTAAAAATGTGACACCGCCTTTAGCTGTTCAGCGAGCTTTACTTAAAGCATATCCAGGATGGACTATTTCAAAAGATAGCTACCATATGTCTAACCACAGCCACGGAAAAGAAAGAGAGCGTTATAGATTTGTGCTCACTAAAGATGGACAAAAAAAACATGTCGATACCGATGCCAATGGTGTCATTTTGAAAGGAGCCCATAAAATGTAATAATTAAACTATTGAAATACATGCGCATCTTTAAATGATGACGGTGTGTTTGTAATATTAAATTGAAATGAAAACTCTGAAATTTCTGATTTTAATAAGTGTCATAGGCTGTTTTGTAAGTTGCAAAAAGAGCGAAGATCAAAAAAGTGTAGCAAAAGTTGCGGTCGTACGGGGTGAAAACAACATGGAATTACCCAACAAATCTGACGTCGCTTTTTTCAAGGCATTTGAGGCTTTAAAAAAAAAGGAATACCGGCTTGCCGGAGAACATGTGTTGCTTGGAGTACAAGAGCTGACTGCCGAAGCCAAAGGAGCACTATTCAATGATCAATTAAATACGAATCTAAAACATCTTACTGATGTCGCACATCAGCTTCAAGCCGGAAAAAATGTTAACCAAGAAGCCCTGCGCAACCTGATTGCCAATGCCGAAATTAATGTGAATCATGAGTATTTGATGTCTGACAATGAACTTGTCATGATGAAGTCAGAAAAAGCAAATGAAGCAAGATTGCATGAATCTTTAGATCGTAATGTGATGAATCTTGAAACAGGGATTGAAAAATTGGAAGGCAATGCAAAAAAAGAAAGCAAAAAGTTAGAGGAGGAAGGCAAAAAGTTGAAGGAAGAATTTGAAGCTTGGAACGAACGTGTTCAGGAGCATACTAAAAATGCCGAAGAACATTTCAGAAAATATCAACCAGAGAATGTTTATACCTGGGGACTGTATCCTTTACAATAAATTTGTTTTTTTATTATAAAAGTTGGTTAGTTTGAGAAAGGGGTTGCCTATAAAGTAACCTCTTTTTTATGAAAAAAAACACGACTGCTACTTAAGTAGCAGTCAGTGATATAAAGTGAGAATACCTTTATGTAGAGAATTAAAATCATTAACTAAAAAATATGAATATTATGAAAACTATTAAACTATTACCAGCTTTACTTATAGCCTTATCACTGATCGGCTGTAAAGAAAAGCAACCTGATGTAGTTACAGATGAGGTTATTGAAGAAACCGTGGTTAAGGCCATACCAAGAGCATCAGACACGTATTTTGAACAAGCCATCAACGCTTATGAAAATGCCGATAAAGTCGAAGCAAAGAAAAAAATAGACGCAGGTATTGAGGCTTTGGACAAAGAAAGTAAGGACGTTTCTGGACTTAACAAAGCCAATCTTGATATGTCAAAAGACCAATTAAGAAATATTGCAAGCAAATTGGATGGTAATTTTGATATTTCGGTTGAAGGATTGAAAGAAGCCATTGCCAACGCCGAAATCAATATTGCACATAACTATTTGGCAACCGATGATGTGTATGTATTGACACCAAAAGCAAGGTTAAGAGAAAACTATTTGCAAAATGCTTTAGATTATAATCTCAAAAGTCTTGAGGCAGGGACTTCAAAACTAACAGGCGAAGCAAGAATAGAAGGTGAGAAACTTGGTGCTGAAGGCAAAAAGCTAAAAGAAGAATTTGAGGCATGGAAAAAACGTGCTGAAGATCATGCAAAAAGAGCAGATGAGCATTTCAAAAAACACCAAACAGAATACAGCAATTATGATCGAGTCTATGCCATGTGATTTTAATGCGATCTATTTATTTCAAGCACTCCACTAACATTAGAGTTACTTTTTAGTAGCCTCTTTTTTTATAGATAAAACTGCTACTTAAGTAGCAGTTAGCTGATAGTAAGTATGATAGATTCACTTTAAAATCAAAATATAGAGTCAAGAATTAAAATTAATTATTAATAACTAAAATTTATCGCCATGAAAAACTTTTTAATCGGTTTATTTATTTTGGGTCTAACCAGCTCAGCATTTGCACAAGATGATATTGTTTTTAAGGCCAAACTTAAAAAAGAACAAGTGCCAACAGTAGTTCTAGAATCTGTTGATGTTGATTTTCCAGGCTTTGTTGTCGAAGAATTCGCCGCCTTGCCTATTGAATATGTAGAAGAGGATGTATATGTCAATGATGATTTCGATTATGATGATGTCGACACCTATCAAATTTCATTAACTGGAAAAGGTAAAACGCTTATCGCAACCTATAACAGTGAAGGAAAATTATTGAATACTGTTGAAAATCTTAAAAATGTGGCCCCACCAGCAGCTATATCAAAAGCCTTAGCCCAAGAATATCCAGGATGGGTAATTTCAAAAGATTCTTACCACATGTCACATTACATCCATGGCAAAGAAAAAGAGCGCTATAGATTTACAATGACGAAAGACGGAAAGAAAAAACACATCTATACTGATGCTGAAGGTAAAATGTTGAACAGATCTAAAAGAATGTAAATAATAAACTGCCGAAAATGCGCCATTGTTCGTAAACTATGATGGCGCATTTTTTTTAATATCTAACTGAAATGAAAGCACTAAAAATTTTAACATTCATGTTTTTTTTTACATTGCTTATTGGATGTAAAAAAATTAATGAAAATATAGATAGTAATGAAAGCTTAAAAGCTGATGAGAACATCGGTGTTATAAGTGACCAAAATGGTACAGAGCAGCTTAATAAATCAGATGTATCTATTGGCGAAGCGCTTTCAGCATATAGCAATAAAGAGTATAAAAAAGCAGGAGACCTCATTGCTACTGGAGCAAATGAATTGACTGAAGAGGCCAAAACAAAAGGTTCAGAATTTAAGGAGGAGTTAAATATCAGTATTAAACATCTTACAGATATCGCTAAAGAAATCCAAAATGGACAACAAGTGGATGAAAAGGTGCTCTGCAACATGATTGCCAATGCCGAAATCAATGTCAACCATCCCTATTTGGCTTCCGAGAACTTTTATATGTTAACAGAGCCTGAAAAAGTTAATGATTATAGATTTGACAATTCATTAGACTACCACCTCAAAAGTCTTGAAGCTGGTACCAAAAAACTAGAAGGCGATTCAAAAAAAGAAGCCGAAAAATTAGACACTGAGGGCAAAAGACTAAAAGAAGAATTAAAGGTTTGGAATAACCGAGCTGAAGCACATGCCAATAAAACCTTGGAACATTTTAAAAAGTACCAACCAGAATATGTTCCGAGAATGTATCCGATGATGTATTAAAATATTGTTTTTCATTTTTAATGGTTGGTTAGATTGGAAAGAGGTTGCCTAGAAGGGAGCCTCTTTTTTTTATGAAATATTAGTCCAACTGCTACCTAAGTAGCAAGAAATGATATAAAGTGACCATAAATTTGTTTGGAATAAGTCAATAATAACAATTAACTATAAAAACTCATATTATGAAAACCATCAAGCTGTTATCAATTCTCTTTATTGCCCTTGCATTTGTTGGGTGTAAAGAAAAAGAAGCAAATATGGACACGGTCATTGAAGAAACTGTGGTTAGTCCGTTGCCAAGAACGTCAGACATGTATTTTGAACAAGCCATAAAGGCCTATGAAAACAAAAATAAACCAGAAGCCCTTAAACAACTAGATGCAGGTATTGCTGCATTGGAAAAAGAAAGTAAAAATGTGACTGGATTAGATGGTGAAAGCTTTGAATTAGCAAAAGATCAATTAAGAAGCATTGGAGGTAAATTAGATGATAATTTTGATATTTCTATTGAAGGGCTTAAAGAAGCCATTGCCAATGCCGAAATCTATGTTGCTCATAATTATTTGGCATCTGACGATGTTTACGTCTTAACCCCAAAAAACAGAGCTGAGGAAAGGAAATTACACAGGATTTTAGACCACAATATTAGAAGTCTTGAAGTTGGTTCCAAAAAATTGGAAGGCGATGCCAGAAGAGAAGGCGAAAATCTTGAGAAAGAAGGTAAAAAGCTAAAAGATGACTATGAGCAATGGAAAAAACGTGCAGATGCCTATACCCAAAGAGCAGCGGCGCATTTTGAAAGTAATAAAGACGTTTATGAAATATATTAAATAGACTGGTCGATTGCAATACAATTGATTTGGTAAAATTAGATGTGTTAGGGTAGAAAGAGGTGGTTTATTAAAGCCACCTCTTTCTAATAAGTAGGTGGGTTGATTCAAAAAGGCATACAACCAAAATATTTGGTACCTGTTGGTTTATCGTTTTTGCGACCTTCTGTATGATGACCGCACATATCATTTCGCCAGATACAAGTCAGAAATCGTCATGTTGAGCGAACAAGTTTATTTAGTGACTTATAAGGATACATTTATGACCTTAGGTGTTTTTTTCTTGGTGTGTATTCCGATTATTTTTGATTAAGAATGTCAAAAACAATGGGTCTGTGGAGTCTATGCCCATGCACTAAATTGCTGTTTAAATTAATTTCCAACTGCTACTTAAGTAGCACTATTTATCATTAGTTGAGTCTAAATTTATAGTATGGATAAACATAATCGCTTTTTAAAATGGAACATGTTGTCACTTCGAAACCAGGTTTTTTTAGTTTTAAAAACCGTCATAATTGGTCAGATAGCAGGTTTTGTTGGTTTTACGCGTTTATTATTTTTCTAGCGGTTGTGGTATTTGCTATTATACTCAAAGTTGCAGGTATTTATGAGTCCATGGGATGGCGCGTTGTGAATGTTTTATTCATTATTGGTGGTCAAATATTAATGGTCATAGATTATAAAAAGCATAAAGATTTTAAATTGGAATTTACCCCTGCCGTTTTTCTTTGTATTCGAACAGGACTTTATTTTGCCCTCTTATTTTTGCCTACAATTGCCATTGTCATCGCCGGATTTCCATTAGAACAAGCAATGATCAATAAAAAAGAACTTTTTAATACCAGTGAATTTCCAGTACAGACCATGGTTTTTGTAAACTGGATTGAAACCATTGCGACGCTATCAGTTTCATGTTTTTCAGCACCACATATTGTTGGTTTTGTAAAGCCTTCAAAAAATTATAAATAAGACTTGTGAAATTAGTGTGCAGCCCCTTGGATTATAGACGTTTCAATAGGCTTTAAATTTGTACCAGCTAAAGATTAATCTTAAAAATATTTAAAATGAAAAAAATATGTATTGCTTTAGACACCAGCCCATCTGCCGAAAAAATTGCAACATTGGGTTATGAATTTGCCCAGGCTTTAAATGCAGAAGTTATATTGGTCCACGTCGTTTATGACGTTTCAATGTATGTTTCAGATTATGATCCGATCATGCAATATGATGGTTTCCTCATAAAAAATAACATGGATCTTATTGAGGATATACATAAGGAAGCAGAAAAGTTTTTAATTGCAACCGCCAAATTTTTAGGAGAGCCCGACCTGGAAACCAAAGTATTGGACGGTAATACCCATGATGAGATATTAGACTTTGCCAAAACTTGGGAAGCCGATTTGTTGGTATTCGGCACCCATAGCCATAGTCGCTGGGAAAATTTGCTGTTAGGAAACATTGCTACCAAACTCGTTAAGCATTCCACAGTCCCATTGTTGGTAGTGCCTATCCGAAATTCATGAACACTTATGCCTTGACATGGTCTATGAAAACAAAAGGGCTTCATTTGGCGTTTTTACTTATCGGAATTGGATTTTTTTGGAATGTGAATGCACAGGTTAAAGTCGATTCCTTGGTTTTTGCTCCTTTTGGAAAAGTTCATCTTTATATTCCACAAGGAATGCCATCCTCAGTAACCATCATGATTTCGGGCGATGGCGGATGGAAATATGGGGTCATCGATTTCTCTAAACATTTCGCCAATCAAAATAGCTTGGTCATAGGTGTTGATATTGTTCAATACAATAAGAATCTTCGGTCAAGATCTGAGGAGTGCTATCATATTTCGGGCGATTTTGTAGCATTGGCGACCAATATTGAGAAAAAATATAAGTTTAAAAGTTATCAAGAACCGCTCCTAATGGGGTATTCCAGTGGTGCAACCATGGTTTTTGCGGTATTGGCACAAGCAAGGCCAAACACGTTTAGAGGAGGTATATCCTTGGGGTTTTGTCCAGATGTGGATTTGCCAAAGCTTTTTTGTGAACTCAACGGACTCAAAGCACATCGATTGCCGAATGACAAATTGTTTTATTTGGATCCGGATTCAAAACTTGGAAATAGATGGATTGTCCTGCAAGGTAAATTGGATAACATCTGTAATTTCAACGATACGAAGAGCTTTTTAGATAAAACCTCCGATGATGAACTTATAATATTAAATAAGGTTGGACATGGTTTTAGCAATTGGTCAGATTTTATGCCGCAATGGGATAAAGCATTCCGCGAATTGACCTCTGAAAAGGAGGTGCAAAAATCGAGTTCCATAAACTCTGAAACTAATAATTCCATTATTGACCTGCCTCTTGTGCTTACACAAAGTGAAAATGAAAAGGAGGGAAGTGCACTTGTTTTCATGATTTCGGGTGATGGCGGATGGTATAGTTTTGAGCAGAATTTGAGCGATCGGTTTTTAAAAACTTGTATTCCAACCATTGGATTGGATGCTAAAAAATATTTCTGGGAAAGAAAGACACCACAACAAGCGGCAGATGATATCTCAAATGTGCTCCATCATTATATGGAGCTTTGGAAGAAACAAAAAGTAATATTGGTGGGTTACAGTATTGGGGCTGAGGTGTTGCCCTTTATTTTTGAAAAGCTCCCGACCGATTTACAAAAATCGTCGCGTATGGTGTTATTGTCGCCCGATGAAAAAACCGATTTTGAGGTGCATTATTTAAATATGCTGGGACTGAAAACCAAAGATGATTATTATGATGTTATAAACGAATTAAGGACTGTCAGTCACATGACGTCTATAAAAGTGATTTTTGGAAGCGAGGAGAAGTCTAAAATGCCTGTTGCACTTTCAGATTATAAGATTACATTTTTGGAGATGCCAGGCGATCATCATTATAATAACGATTACAACGTCATGTTTGAAGCAATTAACAATTCAGTTAATTAATCGGAGTTTATCTTACACGCAAAGATTTTCCCGCAGATCGCGCAGATTTTAAGAACCTACTTCTTTGTGCAACTTTGTGTTTTTCCTTTGTGTAACTTTGCGTCATAGTTTGAATGTTTTCCAGCAGATTGCGCAGATTTTCGCAGATTCTTGATTGCAATCTAAATCAAAAACTTACATTTCTCTAGTTTCTAGTTTCTAGTTTCTAGTCTCTAAATTCTATCCTCTATCCTCTAAGCTCTAACCTCTTTCTATCCTCTCTCCTTTATTCCAAAGCACTTCCTAAGCATCTCATACAATTCTGGATGCTTTTTTTTCATTAGTTTTGGTTGTTCAAAAAAGTATTCCGAAGCGACTGCTAAAAATTCAGCTTCATTGGTGCCACCATAATTCCGGATATCCGATTTGTTGTTATTTATGGCTTCCATTTCCTTATGGATGAGTTTTAGCCATGGAACGATATAAGGTTTAGCAATCAATTGTTCTGGAACGCCATCAGTAATCCCGTCTGATTTATCAATTAAATGCACAAATTCATGAATGCCGGTATTTGTTTTATGAGACCCAGGATAAAATCCGAAATGAAGAGCTTTACGAGATAAAATCATCTGTTTTTCAAATCGGCAAGTGCCTACAATTCCTGAAATCTGACGTTTTTCATCGGTCTCGGCAAAACCAAGATCTTCATTAAAATCTTCAGGATATACCAAAACCGTACTTAAATTGGCATAATGCCATTCTGAAAAATTAAAAACGGGAATCACTGCACTCGCAGCAATCAGGACTTTATCGAGGTCTTCAAGTTCAAACCCAACACTATCTAGGTAAACTTCGCTTAAAAAAACCATCATGCGCTTTTGAAAACGCTTTTGTTCAACAAGGGGCAGTTCGGTATAATATTGGACATGCTCCAAAAGTAAGGTGTGCCAGGTTTCTGGAAATGGTTCGGCGGGTTTTTTATTTGTGGAGACAAAAGCATATACCGCAAAACCAGCCAGGACCATAAAAGCGATTATTGTAAACGTCATAAAACAGGGCTATTAGATATGTAAAAGTACCATAATTTTCATTATGGAAACTGAGCCTTGCGGCCTTGTTTTTATTCTGATTAGGAGTTTTGGTTGGCGCTTGAGTTAACGGAATTTGTTCTATGTAGCGTTGCCTTATTTAGATGGATTAATTAAATTTATGAGGAATTAAAAAACAATAAATTATGAAATACTTTAAATATTGTCCGCTATTCGTTTTCTTAATGGTATTAAGCAGTTGTTCAGGTCCTATTACTGAGAAAGATAATCGGAAAACCATATCATTAACAGAAGAAGAACCTTTTAAAATTGTTCTCAAAGGCGCTGTTGATTCTGGCTTTGAATGGAAATTGAACTCAGAATTACAATTTGTGAAAATCGAAAGTCCGGTGACAAAAACGGTATCAGGAGGCACTGAAACCTATACGTTCAATTTCAAGACTGATTCAGACGGAGAGGATTGGATTGAACTTATTTATACCGATGGAGAGACCATTGCAAAAACTTTTGAAGTCCATATTATTGTTGGAGCCATGGGACTTATTGAAGCAAAATAAGTTTCGATTTCGACCTATGAATTGGCAAATTCTGAAAAGAAACTCATCGTGAACTTCAATTGAAAATCTTTTGTGATGATCATGTAGAGTCGTTGATTGATGCCACTCATCGGAATGATGTTTCATCGTTTTTTATGTTTTTTTCAAAGTAAATTTATAATCAGGAGTTGTTGTTTTCTGCTATCTAAGTAGCATAACAATCAAGATTATCTCTTTATTTTTATACTCTAAAGCATATCTAAATGGCACGGTCAATACGATTTTTCATGTTAATTATATTGATGCTCCTTTTAGTAGGATGCGGAAAACCATACACCGAGAAGGATAATGGTAAGACCAATGAATTGAGTGAAGACGATAATTTTCAAATTGTTTTGGAAGGCGATAACAGTTCTGGTTTTAAATGGGTTTTAGAATCAACACCAGATTTTATTGTGTTGCAAAAAACCGACGTGGTTAAGGACAAGGGGAGGGTCATTGACTATGTGTTTAGTTTTAAGACGGTTTCATACGGTGACGCTGTAATCTAAAATGAATAGAATCACAAAAGAAAATATTCTCAACAGAACTTTGGAGTTATATTCGCAAGGACAAGTAATATTGGGAAAGTGAACTGATACTGCCCAAATCCTTTAAAAATAAGTATGCCAGTAACGGTCGATTTAAACGCCTATTTTCAACGCATCGGTTATGATGAGGAGGAAACCACAACTTTAAATGTGCTTCAGGAATTGCACAGACTTCACACACAAGCGATTCCTTTTGAAAATCTAAACTCCTTTTTGGGCATTCCGGTAAAGTTGGACATGGAATCCATTCAGAAAAAACTAGTTCATGATGGACGGGGTGGCTATTGTTTTGAGCAGAATTTATTGTTCAAACAGGTGCTGGAACAACTAGGGTTTTCGGTAAGAGGACTTTCTGCGCGCGTTCTTTGGAATTAGCCAGAAGATCGGATTACGCGACGCAGTCACATGTTGCTGCTCATTGATTATAATGGAGAAAATCTTATTGCTGATGTTGGTTTTGGTACGATGACGCTTACTGGCTCTATGCAATTGAAAACCAACGTGGTTCAGAAAACCCCACATGGTCAGTATCGTTTGTTAAATCATAGTGAGGGAGACTACTTCTTGCAAATAAACATCGGCCAGGAATGGAAAACCATGTACCGTTTTGACTTACAGGAACAATTTTTGCCCGACTATGAAATGGTAAATTGGTACGTGTCGACCTATCCTGAGTCGCGTTTTGTAACCGATTTAATTGTTGCCCGAGCAGATATCGGTTGCCGATATACACTACACAACAACCAATTTAAACTTAACTATCTCAAGGGTAAAACCGAGCGTAAAGTAGTAACAACTCCCAGTGAATTGCGAAACCTACTCGAAAACGAATTTCAATTGAATCTTTCCAATATCTCAGGGATAGAGAAGGCTTTTGAAAAATTAACGACGTCGGAAAAAAAAGGACGGTCTTAAAAATAGTTCTTTTTCTTGCTGACGAGCTCCTGTTTTTTAATTACAGAATCCAATGATTATTTTTTCTTTATGTGAGCTGAATTTGAGGTCATTCCGCCCGTTTTTTTTAATCCATTAAATCATTATCGCTAGGTTCAAAAATAGCATCGACAATATCAAGGATGCCATTGGACGCCTGAATATCCGCTTTGATAATCTGTGCCCCGCCTATGCTGACCACATCCCCAATAGATCTATCTACTGAAACCTCAAATCCTTTATTAAAACCGATTTAGATAACATCCCATTCTTGAATTCACTTTTCATGGTTTCTTTTGGTAAGGTCGATAAACTTAACTAATTGCTCTCTATTGTTCGGATCCATCAGCTTTACATAATTTTTCACCTTCATATTCTCAAAGGCTTTATTGGTAGGTACAAAAAGCGTATGTGGACGCTCATTCATAAATTGCTCATCCATATTGGCCAAAGTTACCAAATAGGCAAAAGTGGACAGTTGTGGATCCATATGTACCAAATCAATGGTGGTGTAATCCTTAGTATTGCCTATATGATCTAAATAGAATTTTTTTGAGAATAGGCACTCAGGTTAAAAAGAAGAATGCAAGCTCCCACTGCAAATACGTTGTTCAAATGTGTTTTCATGATTTTGTTTTTTTATATTGATATACTAAAGATTTAATCCATACCGCGCAATGAATGCTACTTGAGTAGCAGAAGCTTAAATTTTGCTCTAAAATTTAACTGCAATTTTTTTTTAGATTTTATCAATGGATTATCCTGAAATCGGAGCCTGAATTAATTTTCATCCACAATTAAATTCAACGGGGTGTCAAATTAACGAGCGTTGTGCTACCTACGTAGCAAAACGCTATCTAATAGAAAGTTAATTTTAACGGAATACATAAAAAATTGTGTAATATAAGAACTTTTGACATGAAAAAATTAGCGCTAATTGTTGTTTGTGTTGCTCTGGTAGTATCTTGTAAGGATGCTAAAGAGAAAAAACTCGAGGACGAAATCGTCAATGATGACGATATGATTTTAGAACAAGAAGATATTGTCTATGACATCCAAAACTCGTCAAATACTAGTTTTATGGCAGCTTTGGATGAATATCAAAAAGGCAATTTTGAGAGAGCGTCAGAATATATCGAAAATGGCGTGATTGAATTACGAGAGGAAGAAGAACCTACAGAACTCGTCAATGGTCTTTTGTTGGATAGCGAAATTGAGAAAATTCGTAGTCTTGAAGAATCGGTTAGAACAAATAAAATCAAAGATATAGATGTTTTGACTCAAGCGATGGCTAATGCCGAAATGCTTGTGGCACATAACTATATTGTTTATACGATTTCAACGCTAATAGAGGAGCCGGCGAAAGGGACTTATTATTTTAACAAGGCTTTACGCTCTTTAAACAATGCCGTGTTCAACTTAAAGGGCGAGGCTAAAGATGAAGCCATGCGCATCAGAGCCGACAGTGAAAAGTTGGTTGGAAAAGTAAATTCTGAGCCAAATGCCAAGGATCTAGATAAAGATCTTAAAGTACAAACAAAAAGAATGGAGGATTTTTTGAAAAAATATAAAACCAATTTAAAGTGATTTTCAGAGTATTATTTTAATCAGAAATCATCTCTAAATTAATCTGATTTTGATGATCTTAAAAATACATAATGCTATAAACTGTCATGTTATAGGAGCTTTTTTATGTCGCCATCAATAACGATTATTTGTTTTATTCTGGGTAAATTTGCGAAATCTGAAGGATGATTTTTATTTTCCGCTGATTTCTCAAACGCACGGAGATTTTTTTCTCTTACATGACAAAAATAACGGATATACTAATCGGGTTTCTATGGGGTTAATTTCTCATGCGCAACTAAGTTCAATTGTTTGTCAAATTCATATGAAAATAATATTCCGGTTGGTACATCAATGAGCGGTGTTTCGGCATCAGATCTATTTTCTAGCTTTGCCATCAAGGCTCTAATTGAATTTCCGTGTGCGGTAACCAATACTGTTTTATCCTGAGCCAATTCAGTTACAATAGCTTCGTAAAAATAATTGACCACTCTATTTTGAGTGTCTTTCAATGATTCCGTTGAAGGTAAGATGTTGGTTTCAATATTTTTGTAATTACTATCGTATTGTGGATGCCGTTTATCGTCTAACGTAAGCGGTGGCGGTGCTTGATGCATTCCTCTTCTAACAAATAAATAATCATTTTCACCAACTAATTTTAAAATCTCATCCTTATTTTGGCCTTGCCAAGTCCCATAGTGCCTTTCATTAAGTTTCCAACTGTAAATGCAATCTACATGCATTTGGTCGGCGTTTTCCAAAACGATCCATTGGCTGCGGATGGCGCGTTTTAAATAGGACGAAAAACAGATATCAATGTTTATGTGTTGTTCTTTCAAGAGTTGCCCGACTAATTTTGCTTCTATAATACCTTGAGGAGCCAGGTCAACGTTAGTCCATCCTGTGAAAATATTATTCAGGTTCCAAATGCTTTGGCCGTGCCTTAACAATAATAGCTTTCTCATGGTTTCATTTTTAATAATGACATTTGTGTTTGGATTTTATTCCGCTATGCGCCAAACAAAGACCAATAACAGATGCTTTTACAGTCATCATTTCAGTGTTCTTTGCCTTTAATCAAAAGATTAATTTGGTTTTTTAATTAGATCTCATGAGGTTTTCGACTCTTGCTTTTCTGGACTTTGAGAGTTTCGTCCATATTCCTGAGTGTATAAATCAACCAAAAGAATCACGAGACTCAAAAGTAACGGACCGAATATCAATCCTAAAAAACCGAATAGCGGGAGGCCAATAAGTACACCAAATACGGTAATGAGAGGATGGACATCGCCGAGTTTTTTCAAGGCTAGAACCCTTATGGCATAGTCAGTTGCACCAACCACGACCAGGCTGTATATTAAGATGCCCCAGGCTTGAAAGTTATCGCCATTGTTAAGAGAAATCAAAAATATAGGAATGAACCCTATAAACCCACCTACCATCGGTATTACCGAAGCTACTGAAACAATAGCAGCCCAGAAAAATGGATGCTCTATCCCAAAAATAAAGAAGCCTATTAGTGAAACAATTCCTTGGCCAACTGCAACAAGGGGAATGCCGATAGCGTTGGATCGAACTTTAGAGGTAACTTCCTTGCCAATAATGTTGATGTGCTCGTTTTTAAATGGCGAAAATTGGATCAGTGTTGCGTTAAATGCTTTATACTGCGTTAACATGAAGTACAGGGCAAAATACATGACACCAATGGAAATTAAGACACTAAGCGAGTTTCCAGCCAAACCTTTAATACCTTCTGTGATAGTGGTAGAAAGTTGGGACGTGTCCATTACAGAGGATGGATCAATACCTAAGTGGTTTCCCCAAAGGGTCAATTTTTGTTCTATGATTTGGAAGTATTTGTGATAATTTTTAAAGCCAGTAAAGACCTTTGGCCACAACATAAGAATCACCGCTGTAAAAGGTAAAATAATGCAAAGAAAGGAGCAAAGCATCAGCGTCAATGCTGCAAGGCTTGGCCACCATTTTCTTTCAAGCATTTTTTTCATGATTCCTATTAACAAAATATAAAGTGTGATCGCACCTAAAACTCCTGTGAGAAATGGGATCATTTTTACAAATATCAGTCCTCCTAAAAGCATTAAAAGAGCTATGAAAAATAATTGCCTTAAAAGCGAAGGGGGAATGGTTTTCATGGTGGTACGTTTTTCTACATAATTTCTATGCTAAGCTTTTTTTGAAAGAAATTCGAACATCTTAAAATTCATCTTTTGATTATTAAAAGTTTCACTTAATCTTTCGTTTTCTCTTCGTTATTAGTAGCAGGCGCGGCATTTAATTGGGAGTTATTTATATCAATTTTGATAGGTTTGGAGGCCTCATAGTATTTTAATGCGGTAATATTTGCTGGAAGATTATAGCCGTGGCTTTCTAAAAAGATTTTTGTTTTGGTAATTATTCTACCGCGAACCTCCAGCATATGGCGCATAAAATCTTTGGTTTCTACCCATATATAAACGCGAAGATTCACGGTGCTTGAGGCTATTTCATCTTCTGTCACAAAATTGACATGCTTATCATCATGAACGAGTTCCATATCTTGGTCAAGACATTGCTGTATGAGCTTTTTGGCTTCTGTGGCATCATTTTCAAAAGCAATACCCAATACAAAATCAGTTCTGAAAAAACCGTTTTGGGTATAATTGTATACGGGCTTGGTCAAAACGTCAGAGTTGGGGATGTAAACGTCCTTACCGTCAAAGGTGGCAATGCGGGTATAGCGAAATTCCATTTCCATCACTTTCCCAAACACATCCTCAATTTGTACCGTATCTGCAATATTAAAAGGTCGGTTAAAAGCAAGGATAATACCCGCTAAAAAATTTTGTGCAATGTCCTTAAAAGCGAACCCAATAATTACGGCAGAAGCACCAGCAGTCGCAAAAATCGCTTTGGATATCCCACTCAATCCTGCAATATTGAGGACGACCATAAAAATAATGACGAGCAGTACAATTTTAATGGATTTAGCCAGAAAGCCGCCCAGCAATTTATCGCGGGCTTTTGATTGTATTCTTTTTTTTAATCGATCGGAAATCCAGTTTGCTATCAGTATTCCAATCACAAATATGAGTATGGCCAGCGTTAGCCTTGGCAAGAGTTCCAACAAGTCGTGGTAATAGTTATCTAACTTTGTTATAACCTCATTCATGATATCATCTTATTATTTAACTTTTATTTTGAAGTCGCAATTTTTGGTTAATGACTTGTGTGTGCCACGCGTCCATTAAGAGGTTGTACATTTCGATAGTTGTTTAAGGGCATTGAGGACTGAAGATGGTTGAGTTGATCATTAGAAATGGCGGTTTGGTTTTTGAAAACAATCCATTGTACACCTTCTGAACATGGCGGTGTTGTGAACGATCCTTTATAGGAATAGTAGGCTCTGTTATCTGGTAATAGTGATGTGACATCAAAAGGAATGTCTAAAGGGATGGTTATATTTTTTTCAATGGGCAAATAATTTTCAAGAGTTGTCCATGGTGTGTTTTCTTTTCCTTCTTCAGATAAAACACCAATAATTAAAGTTTTTCCTTTGTCATTTTGATGTAAGAAATCGGTTTCAATGGGGAAACGAATACCATTTATAGTATGTTCTGAAGCCTCATGAAAGTAGAATTTTAGCAGGTGATAGGTTTCGCCATTATAAATAACAGTATTACCAGGTTCAAAATTAAACTGAATGGACCGCCCATTATTGGTAATATCACGGATTTTGGGTTTTTTAGAATACTGAAACTGAAGAGCGCTGAGCGTATTCTCAGATTTGGCACCACGACTTGTGATGTTAATTGGTGATTGCGCCAGCCCACCACAATCTGAATTTTCTAAAAATTCCGCCCAATGTGATGGTCCTGTTTCGCCATCATAGCTCCATTGTTCAGTGTCGTCCTCATGGATGAGTTCATCCGCTTCAAGTCGGTCATTTAGGACGTCTCTTTTTTGGATTTCAATCGTTTCATTGCCAGTATCAATAGCATTGGTGCTTTTATTTTTGCAAGCAACAATGAACAGTAACAATAGCAAACTAAAAGCTGTGTATTTGAATTTCATAATCGAAAAGCTTTTATAGAATTGATGTATATGTTTTAGAGCTTGTGTACCAGTAGTTATGTAGGCGAGAAATTGGATCCATTTTGAAAGATGGAACCAATTTAATAACGACTTAATTTTTATGCACGTTGAAATAAAAACTATCAAACGTTTAAAGTTTGATAGTTTTTGGGACTTAAAAGGTTAAATTATATACCTAGTTTTCACATCAAAGCCTCAACATCTATAACGGTTTGCTCTAAATTTGTTTTGGCTTCTTTCAATTTTCTGGAATTACGGCTATCTTTATGGTCGTAAACCTCAATTGAGAAATTTCTGTGACGGTCATGTAGCTGTGCTAACTGATTGCGTTCATCTGGATGATGTCTCATAATATCAGATTTAAATTAAATTTGCTTTTTCGTTATAAATTGATAGGCCTTATCGATTTCTGAAATGTCAAAATATTTTTCCTATCTACCTTTTGATTTGTTCTTAAAAATAAATTATCAATTGTGATCAGGGCTTCCATAAACTTAAAAATCCAACCTAGGCGAGATGTTCCAAGCTTTTTGACATTGTAAATTTAGCTATATTTTCATCTTTAAAATAATACTAAAGTAGCATTAGGCATTATATTTTTTTTCCAACTACAACCCAAACTTTGATACAGATTAACTACGACAACCAGTTTTTGCTTTTTTTTTGATCCGTTCAAAATTATACTGAAATTGAAATTCTGCCTGTTCTATGTCTGGTCAGTTGGTCAATGACTGTACTGAAATTTAGACATCTAAAAGGATACTGAGTTTTTGTGCTTCAATTAAATCTTTATCTAAATAACCTGACGAATAGATTACTTAAATTGTTAAGGACCGAGCATACTATCAGTTTTGGCATCACGACTTATGATGTTAATTGGCGATTGCGCCATTCCTGTACAATAAGATACTATCAAACTTTTAAAGTTTGATAGTGTTTTAGGACTTAAAAGGATCAATTAAATACCCAATCTTTTCATCAAAGCTTCGACTTCCCTAGCAGTTTGCTCAAGGTTTTTTCGTGCTTCCTTCAATTTCTTGGTATCGGTATCATCTTTGTGGTCGTAAACTTCAATTGAAAAATTTTTGTGACGATCATGTAGCAGGGCTATTTGATTGCGTTCGTCTGGATGATGTTTCATAATATTTGATTTAAATTAAATGTTCTTTTTATTTATAAATTGATAGGCTTTATCGATTTCTGAAATGTCAAAATATTTTTCCTCTCTCCCTTTTGATTTGTTCTTGAAAAACATATTATCCACTGGAATAAGAACTTCCATTAACTTGGAATTTCCAACATAGGCGAGATGTCCCAGTTTGTCCATTTTTTTGATCACAAAGACCATTTCTTCAAAAAACGACTTGAATTCCGTTTTTGTGACTTTATATTCGTCGAATTTTATGAGGATGTTTATGCTGTCATAGCCTTCGTCGAGTTTTTTGTTGAACATTTTTTTGAAGAATTTCTCATCGGTTTCTGTAAAACCATCAATAACTGTAAAAGCTAGTGTGTTGTTTTCAAATGTTTTAAGCTGTTCTATCATTATTGAAAGATATTTGTCATATTAAATTTAGTCATCCTTAAATTGTGTCAATGTTACTTAAGTAGCACTAATGATCATTTCTTTATTTACAGAAATTTTCAAATACACCTCTTTTTGAAAACAAAATAAGCCTATTCCTGCCTTTTAGGAAATTCATGAAGAGGCTTGCTTTCTATTTTTTATTGCGATTTTATTAATAACAATTTCTTTGGGGCTGGGAACTTGGGGTTATCATTATTATGGTAATCTTGCTTGGATAGATTCCTTTTATAATGCCTCACTCATTTTAGCAGAAATGGAGCCGGTGGATGAATTGAAAACCGACACGGCCAAGTTATTCGCGTCTTTTTATGTCCTTTTCAGTGGGATAGCATTTTTAAGTACTGCCATGATCATTTTCACGCCTATTGCACACCGACTTTTACATATTTTCCATCTAAAGGATTATAAATAGTTTATTGGCTCCATAATACATAGTCAGAATTCATGTAATTTATGATGGATTATCTGATAGTATTGCTTTAGAAATTTTTTCTTTCAAACGGTAATAAAACTGATTCCTCATAAAATTGAATGCTAATATAAAAGCACTTCCAACACGATAAAAGCATGTGATGTTTTGTTTAAAAATGGAATGCCATCTATGGTGTGATTTTCCCAATGAAAGGATACAATCATATTTTATAAATAACTGCTACTTAAGTAGCAGTCAAAGAGTGAGCTTGAAAATAACTTTAACTTGTTGATATTTATAAAAGCAAAATTACCATGAAAACAATAACACTGATTTTAGCATTTTTGGCCTTCTCAATGGGTTGGTCACAAGATTTACCAACAGCGGTCACAAACTCGTTTAATAAACTGTTTCCTACATCTGTGATTTCGTCTTGGACAGACAATAGTTTCTATAATTATGAAGAGGATTGGGATGACGATATCTATTACAATGATTTCGATTATGATGGTTTTGAAGATGGATTTTATAGTGACTATGATGGTTTTTATGATAGAGGCTTTGGTAGAAGCTATGATGGCTATTATGAAGGTGGATACGGTTGGAGGTTTCCTTATTATGGCGGTTATGGATATGAATATAATGTACCTGTTGATTATGTTATAGAAACAAAGGTAGCTCCTACTTATTACCAATTGTCTTTTACAAAAGATGATATCAAGATGACAGGTATTTTCAAACCAGATGGTACTTTTATAATGGCCAAAGGA
The DNA here is from genome assembly GCF_053579655.1 of Gelidibacter sp. NCBI lineage: Bacteria > Pseudomonadati > Bacteroidota > Flavobacteriia > Flavobacteriales > Flavobacteriaceae > Gelidibacter > Gelidibacter sp. The sequence continues at coordinate 104,069 of NZ_JBMDWE010000010.1, forward strand.
CGTATAAGAACCCTGCCAAGTAAAGTGAGTTCAGCGGTAATGGCGCAATTTAAAGGCAAAACAATCAGGTTTGGAGGTGCTAAGGAGCTTATCATTGTACCCGCAAATAATATTCCAGTTTACCGATTTAAAGTAGACGTTAAGCACGCCAAAAACCACATCATGAAAGTGGATGGCAACGGCAAAATCGTTTCAGATACTGTAAGGTAAAAGTTTATTGTTCACTTGAAAAAAGTGGCTCTGTTGGAGGCACTTTTTCATAATTATTTTTCACCATGTCACGGAAGACGAAAATTATCATCACCGTTATTCTTATTATCATTGCACTAATGGTGGCTGATCATCTCTATGCACAAACGTCCTCTTATTTTGAAAATACACTTTTTTTGAACGATTTTATATAAGCCTGTTTTTAAATAGGTGAAGAAATTGGATTGATATAGAATTTGTCATTGGATAGCCTAGAGTCTGCTTTTTTATTGAAAATCCAATCTCGAGCTGGGAATGAAAAAGCAGTTTTCGAATCAAGAGGATAGGTGCACTTAAAGTGTTTTTTCCCGCATAAAAAGCATAAAAACTAGATCCGATTGAAGCGCTTCACTATAAATTCAAAACACCCCGAGTTAAAGTTCAGGGTAATTTATGAATGGCATTAAAATAATCACTAAGATCTTTCAGAAAATTTCAGTGAGTAGTATGAGCTAAAAGCAACCTGTTAATGTTGGTTGACGCGTTTTTGTTTTGACCTTTTGACATCAGTTTTTCCTGATTGAAATCTAACTATATGTCTTCCTAAAAAGGACCAGTTTTTTCTAAATAATCTTCAATTGTGCTACCTAAGTAGCATTACTTGTTTTATGTGAAATGTACTTTTACTAAGGTTTCTTTTTGGAGATCATTTATTCCTAGGACATAAACTTAAAACGGAAAAAATGAAATGGAATTTTAAAATAAACACAACGCTAATGGTGGTGTTTATAATGTTGTTTAGCATTTCAACAGTAGAGTCACTAAGCTTTGAACAGCAGGAGGATGTAACAATTACCTATCAAGATTTTTACGACGGACTTTCCCCTTATGGCACCTGGATCGAATATCCAGGCTATGGACATGTATGGAACCCAAATGTCGGAGGTGATTTTAGACCGTATTTAACTAATGGCTATTGGGATTATACAAATGAAGGATGGATGTGGAATTCCAATTATAATTGGGGTTGGGCACCCTTCCATTACGGCAGGTGGATGAATGACAGTGCTTACGGCTGGTTATGGGTACCGGGATACGAGTGGTCCCCAGCTTGGGTAACTTGGGGAGATGTTGATGATTATTACGCTTGGGCACCAATAACGCCATTTGTGAATGTGGGTATCAGTTTTAGCTCTTATCGTCCTGGCAGCATTTATTGGAATGTGGTCGGTAGAAATCATATTTATGACCGCAATATCAATAACCGCGCCCTGCCACGTACAGAGATAAATAACTATGTAAACAAAATCACGATTATCAATAATTATAATAGAACACCAAATCATAATCATTATTACTCACGAGGCCCAGAAGTAAAGGATGTTGAAAGATATACCAAACAAAACATTAGGCCAGTGGCTATTCAAAACTCAAAAAGATTTGATCAGGTCTCAAGAAATGAAAATACCTCTCGCGTGTACCGGCCAATTGTACAACATGAGCAACCAAGAACTTACAGACGTATCGAAACTCCAATGGTACAGCCAAATGAAGCAACCTCACGAGAAGCACAATCCAGAGAAGCGCAATCCAGAGAAGCGCAATCCAGAGAAGCGCAATCCAGAGAAGCACAATCCAGAGAAGCACAATCCAGAGAAGCACAATCCAGAGAAGCGCAATCACGAGAGGTTCAATCCAGAGAAGCACAATCCAGAGAAGCACAATCCAGAGAAGCGCAATCCAGAG